>JANXCH010000014.1 GCA_025060295.1 Dehalococcoidia bacterium
ATAACTGGTATGCCACCATCGGCGGGGGCGTGGGCAACACCGCCAGCGGCGATTGGGCCACCATCGGCGGGGGCGAGGGCAACACCGCCAGCTGGTGGTACACCACCATCGGCGGGGGCCAGTTCAACACCGCCAGCGGCACTCTGGCCACCATCGGCGGGGGACAGAGCAACATCGCCAGCGGCACTCTGGCCACCATCGGCGGGGGACAGAGCAACACCGCCAGCGGCGGGGCTGCCACCATCGGCGGGGGCGAGCGCAACACCGCCAGCTGGTGGTACACCACCATCGGCGGGGGCCGTTACAACACCGCCAGCGCCGACTCTGCTACCATCGGCGGGGGCCGTTACAACACCGCCAGCGCCGACTCTGCTACCATCGGCGGGGGCGTGGGCAACACCGCCAGCGGCGATTGGGCCACCATCGGCGGGGGCCAGTTCAACACCGCCAGCGGCACTCTGGCCACCATCGGCGGGGGCCAGAGCAACACCGCCAGCGGATGGTCTGCTACCATCGGCGGGGGACAGAGCAACATCGCCAGCGGCGCCTATGCTACCGTCCCCGGAGGCAGGGGCAACACCGCCTCCGGTAACTACGCCTTCGCCACCGGCCGGCGGGCCCAAGCCACCCACGAGGGCTCCTTCGTCTGGGGCGACGCCACCGACGCCGATGTCGCCTCCTCCGCCCCCAACCAGACCACCTTCCGCTCCACAGGCGGCTTCCGCATCTTCACCAACACCGCCCTGTCCACCGGCGTCCAGGTGCCAGCGGGGGGCAACTCCTGGGCCTCCATCAGCGACCGCGCCCTCAAGGACAACCTGACCCCGGTGGATGGGCAGGATGTCCTGCGCCGTCTGCTGGGGGTGCCGGTGTATACCTACACCCTCAAGAGCCAGGACCCCTCAGTGAAGCACATGGGGCCGGTGGCCCAGGACTTCGCCCGTGCCTTCGGGCTGGGGGAGGACGAGCGCTACATCGGGAGCGCCAATGCCGACGGGGTGCTGATGGCAGCTTTGCAAGGCCTGGCCCTGCGCCTGCAGGAGCGGGAGGCCGAACTGGCCCGCCAGAAGGAGGAGATGGACGCCTTGAAGGCTCGTCTCGGCACCCTAGAGGCCCTCGTTGCCGCCCTGCTGACGACCAGCCAACGGCCCTAGCCGGTGCTCCCCGCAACCCATCCTGGAGGGGTGGGGGGGTGGTGGAGCCCCACCCCACCCCTCCAGCCTTTTTTGACGACGCCGGCTGCGCCATCCGCCCCCCTTGACTGTGTCCCCTAGTCCCCTTACGCTCCTTCCCGAGGAGGGGCAGTGTATCCCAGGGACAACCCCCACGGGGAGACGACAACAGTCAGCGTTCCCGCCGTCCGCAGCGTCGGGCTGCGCGCCTGGGCGCTGGTGCGTGCCCTGCGCCCCAAACAGTGGGCCAAAAACATCCTCGTCTTCCTCCCCTTCGCCTTCAGCGTCCACGAACGGTGGAGCCCCGACCAGCCAGGGGAGGCCGCCCTCCTGCTCGGCCAGGCGTCCCTCACCTTTCTCCTCTTCTGCCTGCTCTCCTCGGCCGTCTACCTGGTCAACGACGCCGTGGATGCCCCGCGCGACCGCCTCCATCCCCGCAAGCGCTATCGCCCCATCGCCTCGGGGGCACTCCCCGTAGGGGTAGCGTGGATTGCGGCGGGCCTGTTAGCCGTTGCTGGCGTTGCGGGCTCCTTTGTGCTGGGCCCGGGGCTGGGAGGGGTCGCCTTGATCTACCTGGCCTCCACCACCGCCTACACCTTCCTCCTGAAGCGCCTGGTGCTCCTGGATGTGATGGCCCTCAGCGCGGGCTACATCCTGCGGGCGGTGGCCGGGGCGGTGGCTCTGGCCGCCCCCATCTCCCCGTGGCTCTATGTGGTAACGGGTCTGGGGGCCCTCCTTATCGGCATCGGCAAACGGCGTAATGAACTGGCCCTGGCGCAAGGCTCCGCCTCCCACCAGCGCCCCGTCCTGGGGCAGTATACGCTCCCCCTCCTGGATCAACTCCTGGCTATCGCCGCCACCTCCACCCTGGTGGCCTACATCCTCTACACCTTCACCGCCCCCAACGCCCCCCGCAACCACGCCCTTATGCTCACCATCCCCTTCGTGCTGTTCGGCCTCTTTCGCTACCTCTACCTGGTCTACTCCCGCAACATGGGCGAGGCCCCCGAGGATGTGCTCCTCACCGATAAGCCCATCCTCATCGCCGTGGGGCTGTGGCTCCTAACGGCCGTTGTGGTGCTGGGGCTGATGCGCTAACCCTACCCGCCGTATTTCTTGCGGAAGTAGGGGATAACGTGCAGACCGAACAGTTCTATCACCCGCAGGGTGTGGTAGTTCTCCATCCCCGGCCACTGCACCCGAAAGAGGAAGAAGTTGGCCCCCAAACGCTGGTGGTAGCGCTCTATCTCAGCGATAGCGTCCTCGGGAGTGCCCAAAATGAAGCGTTCCCGCGCCAACTCCTCAAAGGGCACCTGGAAGGACTCCTGCCCCGGCAAGGCCCGGTCCTGCCCCCACTCGGCATAGGCGCGGTATTTGCCCTCCAAGTAGGGGCGGGCCAAGCGCCACGCCTCCTCCCGCGTGGGGGCAATGAACAGTTCCCGCCCCAGGGGGATGTCGGCGGGCGGGGTGTGGCCCGCCCTCTGCACCTCCTGCCGATAGAGGGCCATCTGACGCTCTATGGTGGGCAGGGCAGCGTGGGGATTGATGAACCACGGGTGCCCCAGGCGCGCCGCCCGCAGGATAGCACTGTCGTTATTGGCGGCAATCCAAATGGGGGGATAGGGCTTCTGCAGGGGACGGATGGTGCACACCGCCTCCCGCACGCGGAAGTGCTGGCTTTCAAAGGTTACCTGGGGCTGGGTCCACAGGCGCTTCACCAGGTCTAACGCCTCTAGAAACCGCCCGACGCGATGGCGGCGCTCCACCCCGAACGCCTCATACTCAATGTCCCGGTAGCCCAACCCCACCCCGAAAATCACCCTCCCCTCGCTGATGATGTCCAAAGTGGCCACGCTCTCCGCCACCTCCACAGGGTTGAGCATGGAGAGCAGAAGCACCCCCGTTACCAGGCGCATGGTCCCCGTCTCGGCTGCCAGACGGGCCAGGAAAGGAACGGCTTGGAGGCTCTGGTAGGGCGGAGAGAGGAAATGTTGGCCCGTGGCGATGGCATCAAAGCCGGCATCCCGCGCCAGGCGCACCTGGTGCATCGCCTCCCGAAACCGCCGCACCGGGGAGTCCGTTACCGGATGCTGGGGAATCACATACAGACCAAAGCGCACCATACCATCCCTCCACACAACGGTAAGGACACCCTAGCGTCCTCCCGCCTTCGCCGTGCTCCCTTATCACGGCACACCTTGGGCCGATGTGGGGGTGGGCGTGGGCCATCGCCTCACTAGGGCGTCACCTCTATCCGGATGTGGGGGGCATAGGTGCGCAGGGTCTCCAGGAAGCCCCGCTCGTCGGCGGGGCTCACCACCACCTCGTGCCAAAAGCGTCCTTTGACCTCCAGCACCAGGTTGCGGTGGGAGAAGGCCCCCCGCAAGCGCATCACACGAAACGAAGACGACAGGTGCACCCAGCCGCCCCTGCGCACCCGATGCACCCCCTCTAAAGGCACTGTCCAGCGGAACACCCCCACACGCACCACCAAGCGGTCGCTCTCCACCTGGTAACCCGATCCCCAGAACAATCCCCCCACCACAGCCAACCCCAACCCCGTGATGAACAGCCCCACCAGCCGATCCTGGCCCCGCTCCAGCACCAAAACAAGCACAAACATCACCCCCAGCATGCCCACCGGGAACACCAGGAGCCACCAATCAATGTGCGGGCGGAACCAGCGCGCTGGCATGGCGTCCGTAAGGCTTACAGGAGCCCCTCTCGCTCAAAGAAGCGCCCCAACACCCGCACCCCTTCGTAGATATCCTCCAGCTTGGGGTAGGCGAAGCAGAGGCGCAGGCAGTTCTTCCCCTTCCCCTCGGGGGAGAACAGGCTCCCGTTGTAGTAACTGACACCCGCCTGCAGCGCCTTCTCCTGGACGGCGGCCGTATCGGCCCCCTCCCGCAGGCGCACCCAGATGTACATCCCACCTCGCGGGCGACTCCACTGGGCCCGCGGGCCAAAAGCCTCCCCCAAAGCGGACAGCATGGCATCCCGCTTGCGCCGCAGGCCATCAATCAACTCCTGCACATGGGGTTTACGGTGCTCCCGTAGATAGCGGTAAACCACCATCGCCGCCAGGTGGTTGGTGCCCGCGTCCAACTTGATGGTCGTCAGACGCTCCATGACCTCCGTAGGAGCCACCACCCACCCCAAGCGCACCCCCGGAGCCACGATCTTGGAGAAGGAACTGGCGTACAGCACCGCCCCATCCGCCCCCGGCAAACTGGCGATGGCGGGAATGTTGTCCCCCTCTATGCGCAGATCCACATAACAATCGTCCTCCAGAATGGGAAAGCCGTAGGCGTGGGCCAGTTCTATCAGACGGCGCCGACGCTCCACGGGCAACTCACTCCCCTGGGGGTTTTGGAAGGTGGGGATGGTATACAGCAGTTTGGGCCTCAACCCGAAGCGCTTGAGTGTGGCCAGGGTCTCCTCCAAGGCGTCCATGCGCATCCCCTGCTGGTCGCAGGGGATGCCGATGACCCGCGCCCCAAACCGCCGCAGGGAGCGCAAAGTGCCCAGGTAGAAGAAGTCCTCCGTCAACACAATATCACCCGGGTCCAGCAGCGCCTCAAAGATCAGGTTCAACCCCTGCATAGACCCGCTGGTCAAGAGCACATGGTCGCGGTCGGTGCGGATGCCCCGGTCCTCCGCCAGTTTCTCCACAATGAGGTCACGCAGGCCTTCGTGTCCCATGGCGGGGGGATAAAGGGCCAGGGAGCGCCCCTCCGCCTGTAGAGCCTGAGCCATGGCCTGGGCCAAATCGTCCAAGGGGAGCAGGTCAGGGTCCGGGTAGGCCACAGCAAAGTCGTAGCGGGCGTGGGTGGGGGCACGGCGCACCGGGGCAGGTGTGCGCTGGCTGAAAAGACCCTCATAGCGGAAGGGACACATCCCATCCTCCTCGTGTAGGCGTTAGGTGTAGTGTAGCCTGGAGCGTGTCCAGGTGCAACCCGCTTGCCCTTCCGCCACCTCCTTGCCAATAGTTGACAGACCCCCCTAGAACTGGTAGGCTACAGGGCCAAAAGGGACTGACGGGGTATCGGGAAACGCCCGCTTTCTGACGGAGGACCCATGACCACCGGCGTCATTGTCTTGGGCAAGATGACCCCCGCTGCCACGCACATCCTCACCCCCGAGGCGCAGGCCTTTTTGGCCGACCTGGCCCGGGAGTTTGAAGCGGGGCGCCGCGCCCTTTTACAGGCCCGCGTGGCGCGCCAAGCCGAAGTCGACCAAGGCCACCTGCCCGATTTCCGCCCCGAAACCCGCGGCATCCGCGAACAGCCCTGGCGCGTGCCCCCTGCCCCCAAAGACCTCCTCAACCGCCGCGTGGAAATCACCGGCCCCACCGACCGTAAGATGTTCATCAACGCCCTCAACTCGGGGGCCAATATCTACATGACCGACTTCGAGGACGCCCACTCCCCCGCCTGGGAGCCAACCCTGGAGGGGCAACTGAACATCTATGAAGGGGTGCGCCGCACCATCTCCTTTCAAGAGGCCGATGGGCGTGTCTACCGCCTCAACCCCGAGACCGCTACCCTGTGCGTGCGCCCCCGGGGCATCCACCTTCCCGAACGCCACCTGCTGGTGGACGGTCAACCCATCGCGGGCTTCCTGTTTGATGTGGGCCTGTTCCTGTTCCACAACGCCCACGCCCTCCTGGAGCGGGGGTCGGGGCCGTATCTGTACATCCCCAAACTGCAGGGGCACCTGGAGGCCCGCTGGGTCAACCAGGTGCTGGACTACGCCGAGGAACGCCTGGGCCTCCCCAAAGGGTGCATCCGCGTCACGGTGCTCATTGAGCACATCTGGGCCACCTTTGAGATGGAGGAAATCCTCTACCAACTGCGCTCCCGCATCACGGGCCTTAACCTGGGACGGTGGGACTACATCTTCAGCGTCATCAAGACCTTCCGCGCCCACCCCTGGGCACTCCTGCCCGACCGCTCCGCCGTGACCATGACCACCCCCTTCCTGAAGGCGGCGGCGGAGATGCTGGTGGCCGTGTGCCACAAGCGGGGTGCCCATGCCCTCGGAGGCATGTCCGCCTACATCCCCCGCCGGGGCGACCCGGGTGCTAACGAGCGCGCCCTCGCCCAGGTGCGCGCCGACAAGGAGCGGGAGGCCGCGCAAGGCTTTGACGGCGCATGGGTTGCCCACCCAGACCTCGTCCCCGTTGTGCGGGAGGTCTTTGACCGCGCCTTCTCCGGCCCCCACCAGCTGGACCGCATCCCGGAGGTGCGCGTCACCGCCCGCGACCTGCTGGACCTCCCCAAAGGCGACATCACCGAGGCCGGCGTGCGCAACAACATCAGTGTCTCCCTGCTCTACCTGCAGTCGTGGCTGTTGGGACGCGGGGCGGCGGCCATCTACAACCTCATGGAGGACACCGCCACCGCCGAAATCGCCCGCTCCCAGATTTGGCAGTGGCTCCACTTCCGGGCGCGCCTGGCCGATGGGCGCATCGTTACCCCCGCCCTGTACTACACCCTGCGCACCGAGGAGGCCCAGAAAATCCTTCAGGCCCAGGGCCACGCCCAGGCCGAGGCCCTCTCCAAGGCCGTAGACATTTTGGACTCCCTGGTCACCTCCCCCGACTGCGTGGAGTTCCTCACCCTCCCCGCCTATCGCGCCCTGGGGTAAGGGCCCCTTATGGCAAGCCCGCTCCCGCGGGGGCTTCCTGGGGGGCGTTCGCCCCCCTTTACTTCTCCCTGGCCCCCTGCTAGCATGGGTTATGTCGGGGGGAGGTGTTGGCACATGGTAACGCCTACCAAGCCGCTCACCATCACCATCACACCCAAGGCCGCCGAGAAGGTTCGCTACTTCGCCGAGAAGGAGGGCCTGCAGGAGTTCGGCCTCCGGGTGGCCGTCAAGGGCGGGGGATGCTCGGGCTTGATGTACACCCTCTCCCTGGAAAAGGAACCCCGCCCCGAGGACAAGGTCATTGAACAGCACGGCATCCGCCTCTTTGTGGATAAAAAGTCGTATGTTTTCCTAGCGGGCACCACCCTGGACTTCACCGACGGCCTCAACGGGAAGGGCTTCGTATTCCAAAACCCCAACGCCAAAAGCGTCTGTGGGTGTGGCAACTCCTTCTCCGTCTAGCGCGGACGCCCCCGTGCCCCTGCGCAGCCCCCTTTACCCCCTCCATATGGCAACGGGGCCGTCTTTGTGCCTTATAGACGGCTGGGAAATCCCCTTCGCCTGGACCTCCCCACAAACCGAGGCCCAGGTGGCCCGTCACGCCTGCGCCCTGTGGGACCGCTCCCCTTGGGGACGCCTGGGGGCCACAGGCAAAGACGCCCTGGACCTCCTCAACCGCCTCTCCACTAACCGCCTGGACGACCTCTCCCCTGGGCAAGGCCGTCAGACCGTCCTCACCACCCCCAAGGGGCGATGCATAGATTGGCTCTGGGTCTTTCGCCTCCCCGACGGCCTCCTTCTCCTCACCAGCCCGGGGGCCGAGGAGGCCGTCGCCTCCTGGCTAGACACCTACACCATCCTAGAGGAAGTCTCCCTCACCTCCCTCACAGGCACCACAGCCCTGATAGGCGTCCTGGGGCCGCAGGCGTCGGACCTGCTGGGAGCGCTCCTGCCCACCATGCCCCACAAGATGGACAAGGGCACCCTGTGGGAGGGGCAGTGGCAGGGCGTGCCCCTGACCCTCCTGCGCACCGATGCTCTGGCCCTGCCCCAGTGGGATGTGCTGGTGTCGGCGGAGCAGGCCCCCCGCCTGTGGAACGCCCTGCGGGAGCGAGGGGCGGAGCCTATAGGTTTTGGAGCGGAGGAAATCCTGCGCGTGGCCGCCGGCATCCCCCGCCGGGGGAGGGAACTCACCGAAGCCTATAACCCCCTAGAGGCGGGGGTGTGGGAGAGCGTCTCCTTCAGCAAGGGGTGCTACATTGGGCAAGAGGTGCTGGCCCGCCTGAAGACCTACGGGAAAATCCAGAAGGCCCTGGCCCGCCTGGCCCTAAGCGCCCCCGTGCTCCCTGGCACACCCCTCTGGGCCGAGGGCACAAAGGTGGGTGTGGTAACCTCGTGCGTTGAAGATACCGATGGCCCCCGCGCCCTAGCCTACCTCACCCGCCCCCTGCTGGAGGTTGGGCGCACGGTGGAAGCCGTTCCCTCCCCCGGGCGCACCGTCGCAGGGCGTGTGGAGTGGGCACCCGTTTTACCACCTGCCTACCAGGTTCCGACGGGCGCGGGGCTTGAACAAGACGACGCCGCCTTTTAAATGATACCTGCCCGCGTGGCCAGGTAAACCGCCTGGGCCCTATCCCCCACCCCCAGTTTGGCGAAGATGCGCCCAATCATGTTTTTCACTGTCCCCTCCGAGTAGTGCAGGTCTTGCGCGATCTGGGCGTTGGACTGGCCCTGGGCCATCCGTCGGAGCACCTCCCGCTCGGTAGGGGTCAACGCAGCGATGCGCTGTCCCTCCTCTGGGGTCAGGGGTGGCCCAGATGCCGCCAGCGCCTTCACCAACGCCGGCCATAAGGACGCATCCACGATGCTCCCCCCGTCCATAATGGTACGGATGTCCCGCACCAGGCTTTCGGGAGAGACGCTTTTGAGCCGATAGCCCGCCGCCCCTGCCAAAAGGGCCCGTTTCAGATACTCGGGGTCGTCTAACCCCGTGAGGATAATCACACGACAGGTGGGCACCGCCGTGTGCACCGCCCGCGCCGCCTCCAGCCCATCCATATCCGGGAGGCGCACATCCATCAGCACCACATCCGGCCGCAGGGTGCGGGCCAAGGCAATACCCTCCTGCCCCGTCCCGGCCTCCCCCACCACTTGTATGTCGGGCTGACTGCTCAGCACCGTTTTTATGCCCTCCCGAAAGAGGGCGTGGTCATCCACAATCAAAACGGAGATAGGGCCAGGCGCCACCCGCTCCATATGGCTCCTTTCGGACCCCTCTCCCCTTTTACGTCCGCCCCCAAGGGTGGAGGCGCTCCCTCGCGTCACGGGAAATTGGGGGTTTTCCCCTATAGGTGCACACGCTCATCCTATCTATAATACTTGTAGCGTGTGCGGTGCGAGGAGTGTATGTCTGCGCCCGGACTCGACGACCTTTTCGCAAGCAATGGAGCAGACCGCCTCCTCCGGGCTATTGAGCAGGTGGCTTTGACCCACCTGTCTAGCCTTCCCACCTCGGCCATGATGGAGCGCCTGGCGGGTATCGTGGGCGAGGCCCTAGATGCCAGGGTGGTCATCATCCGCCGCTACGACCCGCACCAGAATGTCCTCGAGGCGGTGGCCTCCTGGGGCCTCCCCCTGCAAGAAGTTCCCTATCCCCGTATCGCCGTTGACCGGGATTTCCTCGGGCGTTTAAACGCCTTGCACACCTTCTCAGTTGTGCATACTGCCGAGTATCCCCACGACCCCGCCATTCGCACTCTAGCCGAACGGCTAGGGGTGCAAACCTCCCTGGGCGTTCCCTTGCGAGCAGGGGATACCTACCTGGGAAGCCTGCGCATCCACTTCCCTCTCAAGCGCACCTTCTCCCCTCAGGAGACGGCGCTCGTCCAAGCGGTGGCCGACCGCGTCGCCCAGGCGTTATATCACGCCCAGACCCTGGAGAGGGAACAGAGCGCCCGCCGCCACGCCGAGGCGCTCCTCGCCATCGCCCAAGCCGGCCTGGCCAATGCCCCCCTCTCCGAAGTCCTGCAGGGCCTGGCCACCGCCATTCACAAAGCCGTCCGTGCCGATGTGGTCATCCGCCTCTGGGACGAGTCCCAGCAGGGCCTTATCCTGGGAGCCTGCACCCCACCCACCCCGCCAGGCTGGACCCGCCCCCGTGTCCTCCCCCTGGACACCTTCGCCGGCAAGGCCTTTCGTGAAAACCGCACCCTTATCGCCACCCAGTTCTCCAGGGATGACCCCCTCTTTCGTCTTTTCCCCTCCACTTTCTGCGCTACCATTGCCATTCCTATTCCCGGTGGGGAACACCCCCTGGGCACCTTGGCTCTGTGTTGGACGCACCCCTACACCCCCACTGCGGACGAGCAAAACCTCCTGGAGACAGCAGCCGCTTTGGCCGGCCAAGCCATCCGCCGCTCCCAGGCCCTCGAACAGGAGTGCCAGGCGCGCCGCCATGCCGAGTCCCTCCTGGCCATTGCTAAAGCCGGCCTCGCCCATGCCCCCCTTCCCGATGTCCTGCAAGGTTTAGCCAAAGTCATCCTGGTCTCCCTGCAAGCAGACAGGGTCGTCCTCCGTCTGTGGAACGAAAAGACCCAAACCCTAGACCTCGCCGCCTTCGCCCCTGCCCTCCTGGAACCCATTCTCACCCCCCGCCACACTCACAGTCAGCAGACCTTTTCCCTGCGCGTGTTCCAGGAGAAGCGCACCCTGGCCCTTCCCGATATCGCCCATGACCCCATCGCCCGCTCCACCTTCCACCCCTCCATCGTCTCCACCCTAGGCACCCCCATCCTGAGCGACGGCTCCCCGCTAGGTGTCATCCATGTGGACTGGACTTCACCCCATACCCCTACGCCGAAGGAGCAGACCCTCCTGGAGACCGCCGCCGCCCTGGCTGGCCAGGCCATCCGACGGGCCACAGCCCTGGAACAGGAGCACCAGGCCCGCCGCTGGGCCGAAGCGTTGGCCCAGGTCCTGCAGGAAGGCACCCGCAGCGCCCCCCTCCCCCACATCCTCCAACGCATCCTGGTGCACATGGTCGCCTACTGGGGAGCAACGGGGGGCATCGTGCGCCTCCTGGACAAGGCCACCCAATCCCTTGTGGCTGTGGCCTGTGTGGGCTACCGCATGGAGGACCTCACCCCCCAGCCGATAGACGGCAGCGGCGGGGGACTCTCCCGCATTATCTTCGCCTCCCGCGCCACACGCCTCTACGGCTACGCCGACCTCCTGCAAGCCCGCTCCCTTACGGCTCTGCTCGGACACAAGATGCTCCTGGGAGCACCCCTGGAGATCCAGGGCGAGCCGGTCGGCGTCCTCCACCTGGACTGGAAAGAGGAGCGGGACTTCACCCCCGAGGATATAGAGCGTTTCACCCTCATGGTGCGCACCGCCTCCCAGGCGGTGGAGCGGGTTTGGCTGACGGAAAAGGCGCAACAACAGGCTCGAGCCCTTCAGTATCAGGCCGCTATCTTGGCTCAGGTGCAAGATATCATCACAGTTACCGACCTTGAGGGCAAGGTGCGGTACTGGTCTCCCGGGGCGGAACGGCTTCTGGGCATCCCCTCCTCCGCGACCCTGGGCGCATCCCTTTACTCCCTCCTGGGGGGCACACCCCAGGATTGGGAGGAGTGCGTGCGCCACATCGCCGCAGGGCGTATCCCCGCTACCCGCTCCTGCCCCGTCACCACCTCCGATGGCAAAACCTTGTGGCTAGAGTGCGCCATGTCGCCCTGGTACGGCAGCGAGGGCCGGGTGGAGGGCTATATCGTCGTCGGGCGGGATGTTACCCCGATGCGCAAGATGGAGATCCAGATGCTCCAACTGGAGAAGATGCGCGCCCTGGGGCAGATGGCCGCCGGCGTCGCCCACGATTTCAACAACTTCCTGGCCGTCATTATGGGGCAGGCCGAACTGGCCCTTATGGACAAGACCCTCTCCGCCCGCCAGCGCCAAGCCCTAGAAGCCATCCGCCGCGCCGCCGTGGACGGTGCCCAGGTGGTGCGCCGTCTAGCCACCCTTGCCCGCTTGCGCTCCGAAGGCCAGGCCGAACCCGTGGATGTGCAGAAGGTCTGCCGCGACGCCTTGGAGAGCACCCGCTTCGCCTGGCAGGAGCGGGCCGCCCGGCAAGGCGTTACCATCCACCTGGCCACCGCCTTCCAGGACACCCCCCCTGCCGCCTGCACCGAGTCCGAACTGCGCGAAGTGCTCATCAACCTCATCCTCAACGCCATTGATGCCATGCCCCAGGGCGGCACCCTCACCCTCTCCTGTTTCACAAAGGATGACCGTGTCTGCATCGCCGTCCAAGACACGGGCACGGGCATCCCCCCCGAGGTGCGCTCCCACCTGTTTGAACCCTTCTTCACCACCAAAGGCCCTAAGGGCACCGGGCTAGGCTTGGCCGTCTCCTACAGCATCATCAAGCGCTATGGCGGAGACATCAGCGTGGAGACCGAGGTGGGCAAAGGCTCCACCTTTACCGTGTCCCTGCCCGTCGCCCCCGCACCCTCAGAACAATCCCCCCATGCACAGCAACGCACCGCCGCCCCCCGCAGTTTGCACCTCCTGGTGGTGGAGGACGACCCCGCTGTCGCCGACATGCTGGAGCATATGCTCACCAGTTTGGGCCATCGGCCCCGGGTCTTCCGCGACCCCGCCAAAGCCCTGGAAGCCGTGGGCACCCAGGAGTGGGACGCCCTCGTGACCGACCTGGCCATGCCCGGCTTGACCGGGTGGGATGTGGCCACCTATGCCAAGAAGGCCCGCCCCACCCTCCCTGTCCTCCTGCTCACCGGGTACGGAGACCACATAGATCCCCACGAGGCCCAAGCCCACGGTGTAGACCGCGTCCTGGGGAAACCCCTCTCCCCCCAGGACCTGGCCTCTGCTTTGCTGGCCGTTGTGGAAGGGGGGAGCAAAGCCGCCCCGCGGGGGTAAGGCACCCCACGGCCCCTTCGAAGGGGTGCCCTATTTTATACACCGCCGACGCACCACCTGCACACCGGCACTGTGCAGGACACCGCTGGGCAAAGGAGGAGGAGCCTTGCGCACTACCACCCGCACCCCCTCCACCTGGGGAAAACGCGTTAGAACGCGGCGGGCTATCTCCTCCGCCAGAAACTCCAATAGCGTGGAGGGGGGCCCCAGCATCACCTCCTGCACCAGGCCGTAGAGGGCACGGTAGTCCACCGTATCCTCCAGCCGGTCGCGCCCCCCCGCGGTCGCCAGGCGCAGGCGTACCTCCAAGTCCACCAGGTAGCGCCCGCCCACCATACGCTCCTCGTCCGTCGCCCCGTGGAAGGCGTAAAAAGCCATGCCCTCCAGGAAAATGCTGTCCCCCTCATAGCAGGTCATGGGACGGATGCCTCCTCCAACACAGCGTAACGCCCCAGGTCCACTAGGCGCGTCTCCAGCAAGCGGGCCTGGGGATGGAAAACGGTTACCAGCAGGTGCCAGCGCCCCTGGTCCTCCCGATAGCGGGCCAACACAAGGCGCAGGGGAGGGACATCGTCCAAGCCGGCCAAAGGCACCTGGAGCACCCAGGGACGGCGCAGGACAGGCACGACCGGCCTACCCTCCGCATCATATGCCTGCAAGGAGAGCGCCCGCACAACGCGATACCCCTCGGGGGGTGGGGGTACCTGTGCCGGGGTAAGGGGGTGGTAGACCAGTTGGGTGGTGGCGGGAAGGCTCTCCCACTCCAGGCGCAGGACGATGCGCTGGGCCGGGTCGGCCTCGGCCGAGGTGAGGCGTGTGTCTGGCAGCGGGTTCACCCGAGGGAGAACGCCCGGGATAAGGGGTTGCAGGAGCCACACCGTCGCCCCCGGCACAGGGGGCTGGGTCACCTTTTTCACCTGAACAGAGGGCACGATCACAGGCGTGGGCACTAACAGATTGGGTGGGGGAGTGGGCCAACTGGGTTGGGCTAACACAGGGAGACTCCTCCCCCGCAGGTGAGCCAGCACCCCACCTACCAACCCCGCCCCCACAAGGGCCACCACCAGAACTGCACCGAAACCTGCCCGGAAACACCTTTGCACAGGTGTTAGTATAGAAGCAAACCCCGTGCGGGGCAACTCACAGGTAAAGGAAAGGAGGGGATGAACAAATCTCTTGTGCTGGGCCTCCTGGGTGTGCTCGTGGCAGGAGCCCTCGGAGGGGGTATCTGGGCCGCCCTGACCATCCGCAGTGGGCTGGTCTCTGCCTCCCAGGCTCTGCACGCCGCCTCCGCCCTGGAGAGAGACCTGCGCGGTATCTTAGAAGGAGGGCACGGCCAACGCCAGGCTCTCCTCGACGCCCGCTCCCACGCCCAGGTGTTAGAAGAGGCCAGCGCCCGGGCGCTCGCCCGTTTGGGGTGGCTACGAGGGGTGCGCCCCCTGCCCTGGGTCGGGCCGCGGGTGCGGGGGGGCTTGGCGCTTCTCGAGGCGGGGCACATCGGAGGGCGTATCGCACGCACCCTGGCCGACGCCCTGGGGAAAGTCGCCGTGCTGGGTTTTGAGGAGGAGACCCCCGACACTGACCCCTTGGCCCGCCTGCGTCTGGCCCTGCAGGAGGCCACCCCCGCACTCCGTCAGGCCCAGAACGACCTCCCCCGTCTGGCCCGCACTTTGGAAGCCGTGCACACCACCCCCCTCGGCCGCACCTATGCCTCCCGCCTAGAAGCCCTCCTGCCGCTGGTAGAGACCGCCGTCGCCATTGGGCAGGTGAGCCCCCAGGCTTTGGAGCACGCCGTCGCCCTCGCCGGGGGCCTGGAGGCCCTGCGGGTGTGGAGCGTTGACCCCCTGGCCAGTCTCACTGACCCCGCAACCTTGCGCCCCCTCCTCGCCCAAGTGCAGGAAGATGCCGCCGCCCTGTCCCAGATCTTGGAGGTAGCCACCCGACGCCAGGACACTGCCCCCCAGCTCCAAGAGACGACCCGTCTCCTCCTCCAAGTGAGCCTGCTGCTTCAGCGCACCCTCTCTGCTCTGGAGGGGGTCAGCGCCATCGCCGAGTCCATCTGGGAGCAGGGACCCCTTGCCCCCGCCGTCGCCCCCCAAGTTGGGGAACGCCTACAGAGCGCCCAGGCAGCCCTCATTACCGCTCGCCAGGAGACCGCCTCCTTGCGCCTCCTATTAGACGCCCAGCAGGATGTAGAGGGCTTGACCATAGGGCGCCTCCTGGCCCAAGCCCTAGAAGGGAGCGCCTTCTCCTTAGAGCGCCTAGAAGCCAGCCTCGCTTCGGCCCAAAGAGTGCTGGAGTTCCTCTGGGGCTTCCTCGGATATGATCGCCCCCGCACCTATCTCATCGTCGCCCAGAACCAAAACGAAATCCGCCCCACAGGCGGATTCATCGGCTATGTCGTCCGCCTCACCCTAGACAAGGGCACCCTCACCGAATTGGTGCTCCACGACAGCACAGAGATAGACCCCGACCCCACCCAAAAGAACCCGCCTCCCCCGGACTTCATCTACTGGTATCTCTGGATGGATCGCCTCCTGTTCCGCGACGCCAACTGGACACCCCATTTCCCCGCTTCAGCAGCGGCCCTAGCCGAAATCTACGCTGTGTGGACCGGAGTGCAAGTGGACGGGGTTATCGCCACCACCAAGGCCATGACCCTGGACATCACCGGCGTCCTGGGAGATATTCGCGTTCCCGGGCATCCCCATCCCCTGACGCGCCCCGTCGCCGAGGAGTATGTGGAGGGCCTTCGCCCCTATGTGGGGAGAGGACGCCCCACCCGCCCCGGCACATTCTGCGAAGGGAAACGGTGCTTTGATGAAGACCTGTTCTTTGCCCTTGCGGAGCGCTTGAAGCACGGCATGCCTGTTCACACACGCCAGGCCCTTATCACCCTCCTCAAGGAACACGTGCACCGCAAAAACCTGCTCGTCCACCTTTTTGACCCATCCCTCTCCCCCCTGGTGTGGGAGATGGGCTGGAACGGGGCCGTCCGCCAGGTGGATCACGACTACCTGATGGTCATTGACAACGCCCTGCCCGGCCACGAGCGCAAGTGGGCGAGCAGATCGTGGGAGTATCGGGTCCTTCTGGCTGTCGACCAGCCCATTCAAGCCTTTCTGCGCCTGCGCTACACCCACCGCAGAGAACCCTTGCAAGAAATCTGCCGCCAGGCCGAGTGGAAAACCACCTCCTGTTATTGGAACTTCTTCCAGGTCTTCCTCCCCCGCTGGGCGATGGATATCGATGCTCCCCCCGTCCTCCTGCACGAGGGCACCGAAAAACTGGCCTGGGGCTATACCGATACCGAAACTATGCGCATCCTGCGTCACGCCGGGGAGGGCCTGACCGGGCTTACCGAGGTAGGGGGCTACCTGACGGTGGAATCGGGCACCATTGTCACCGTCCCCCTTTCCTATCGCCTCGCCCCGCAAGTGGTGCGGCCGTTGGGCGGGGGGAGATATGTCTACCGCCTCCTCGTGCAGAAACAGCCCGG
>JANXCH010000015.1 GCA_025060295.1 Dehalococcoidia bacterium
TTTGGGAAGCAGGCGGAGGTGCGCATCTACCGGGGGGTGGACCACGCCTTCTTCAACGACACCCGCCCCCTCTATAACGCCCGCGCCGCCAAAGACGCCTGGCGGCGGACGCTGGCCTTCTTCCGCCAGCATTTGGGGTAACCACCGAAAGGAGCACTATGTCCATAGGGTCCAAACAGGCGGTTCTGGAGGCTCTGTCGGCTCTGTTAGCCAGCACCTCTCTTCTCTACCTGAAGACGCGCAACTACCACTGGAATGTGTCAGGGCCCTTGTTTTCGGCTCTGCACCTGCTGTTTGAAAGGCAGTATAAGGAACTGGAGGAGGCGATTGACGAGATCGCCGAGCGGATGCAGGCGTTGGGTGCCTGGGCACCGGGCAGTTACGCCGAATATGTGAAGGTGAGCGTGGTGAAGGAGGACACGGGGCGGCCCAAGGCGGAGGAGATGCTCCGCACCCTGACCGCGGACCACGAGGCGGTGGCCGGGGTGGCCCGACGCCTTATCGCCGCTGCGGAAGCGGCCCAGGACCAGGCCAGTATGGATCTGGGCATCCGACGCCAGTTTGCCCACGAAAAGCACGCCTGGATGCTCCGGAGCCACCTGGCGTGAGGGCAAGGGGTGTTGGGGCTCGGGGCAACCTGACCCCAACAGGGCAAACGGTGGCACGGGTCCTATGCCCCGGGGGAAGAGCCTATACCCCCCGCGTGTAAACCCCCCAGTAATATACCAGATACCCCCCCGCACCTATCAGGAACAGGGCGCTGATGCGGTGCACATGGGGTATCACCCCCCGGAGCCAGCGGGCTAACGCATCCCGCACCAAGGCGGCGCTCACCGTCAGCAGGATGAGCATCGCCCCCATCCCCAGGGCGTAACTGATAAACTGCCCCAGGGATGCCCCCCACCCGCGGCTCGCTAAGGCGCTTCCCACCACCACCAGGAAGATGGGCAGGGTGCAACTGAGCGAGCCCACCGCATAAGCCATCCCAAAGAGGAACACATTGCGCAAGGTGCGCTGGGGCGTTACCACCACCCGGCTGGCCGCCATAATCCCTAGGCTCTGGTGCGAGACCAACAGCCAAATCCCCAATCCGACCATGCCCAAGCCGATGGCTATCCCCGCCACGGGGAAGATGCCGATGAGCCACCGTCCCCCTAGCGCAACCACCGCCCCCAGCACCCCGAAGGACGCCACAAACCCGAAAGTTGCTGCACCCCCCACAAGAAACGCCCGTAGCAACCGTCGCCACACCGAAAGGGTGGCGTAGTCGGCCTCTTGGGTGCCCAGGTAGAAGGCCAGGTAGGAGGGGAGCATGAAGAACCCGCAGGGGTTGACGCTGGAGACCATGCCCGCCGCAAAGGCATAGCCCACGGGTAGAATATCGGCCAGGCTCGCCACCGCTGCGGTGATGCCGTTGCGCAGGGCCAGGAGCAGGAAAAGAGCCCCCCCCACCAGGGCGCAAGAGAGGAGCAGGGAGACGCCAAAGGCTCCCAGGCCCCCTTTCCCTTTGGCCTTCGGCACACCTGTGGCCTGCGACACGCCTTCCCCCCTACTTCCGATGATAGGTGCATGGGGGCACGACCGCAAAGGACACCCCTGTGTGGTATGCTGAGGGTGTGGAAGCCACGGCCTCTCCCCTTCCCCAGCGACAGCGCCGTCTCCCCCTTGCCCGCCCCCGGTGGGCGCGGGACGGGGTGTTCCTGGTTACCCTGCTGGCGGTCCTGGCCCTGGACCAGGTGTCTAAAGCGGTGATCCAGGCTGTCCTGCCCGAGGGGGCGTCGGTGGTGCTGACGCCTTTCCTGCGCCTTACCCATATCACCAATACGGGGAGCGCCTTCGGCCTGTTCCAGGGGTATACCCTTTTCCTTATCGTGGCATCGGTGGTGGGGTTGGTGGTGCTCATCCTGTTCTACA
>JANXCH010000016.1 GCA_025060295.1 Dehalococcoidia bacterium
GCGCGGGTGGCCTTGCCCCTCTCTGCTTTCCTCTTCTCCCTGCGCGGCGTCGCACCCGCCGTCTCTGCCCTCCTGCAAACCTATGGGCGGTGGGATGTGCTGGAGTACCACCACCGGCGGGGCCATCAGCCCCGTCGCCTCATCCTTGCCCGCTGGGACACCCGTCTACACGCCCCAGACCCCGCCTCTATCTTGCCCCCCGGTGCCCTGTAGCCCCTACCGCCCCGTGTACACCGGCTTCCGCTTCTCCACCCATGCCCGGGGGCCTTCGCGGGCGTCCTGGCTCTGGTTGACGATGTAGCGCAGGCTCTCCCCCAAGCGCCAGGCGTGGTCAAAGGGCATCTCCGTGCTCCGCACCGCCACCTCCTTGGTCGCCCAGACGGCCAAGGGGGCGTTCTCCAGAAGGCTTTGGGCCAGGGCCTCGGCCTCGGCCAGCAGGCGCTCCCGGGGCACGATGCGGTGCACCAGCCCGATGCGCCACGCCTCCTGGGCGGGGATGATGTCCCCCGTCAACAGCAGGGGGAGGGCGTTGCTCAGGCCGATGGCCCGCACCAGGCGCAGGGTGCCGATGACGGTGGGCATCCCTCGCTTCACCTCGGGGAAGCCGAAGCCCGCCTCCGGCACCGCCAGGCGAAAGTCGCAGGCCAACGCCAGGGTGCAGGCGATGCCCAGGCAGTAGCCGTTGATGGCGGCGATGACCGGCTTATAGTAGTGCAGGTCGGTCTCGGGTGCGCCGTAGCCCTCCAGCCCCCAGAAGGCGTCCCACTGCTGGTCGGAGGTGGTCTGGGCCACCTCCTTCACATCCACGCCTGCCGAAAAGGCGCGGTCGCCCGCCCCGGTAACGATGGCCACCCACAGGTCCTTATCCTGGCGGAAGTCCATGAAGGCGTCCCGCAGGGCGCGGCGCACGGCGCTGTTGATGGCGTTGAGGGCCTCGGGGCGGTTCAAAGTGATGCGGGCGATGCGCCCCTGTTTCTGATACTCCACCACGGGCATGGTGTCCTCCTTGCGGCACAAGTTTAGGAGAGGGGCGGATGCTTGTCGGCCCAGGGGCGGGCCTGCTCCAGGGCGCGGGCGGCCCGCAGGATAAGAGGCTCGGAAAGGGGCTTTCCGATGATGTGGAGCCCCACGGGAAGCCCATCCACGAACCCGCAGGGCACCGAGGCGGCCGCAAACCCCGCTAGGTTGATAGGATAGGTGAAGGGCAGGAAGCCCAACCATGGGTGCACGGGGCGGCCGGCGATGGTCTGGGGGGGCTGGCCCAAGGGGAAGGCCACGATGGGCATGGTGGGGCTGAGCAGGAGGTCATACTTGGTGAACAGGTCCTCCAGGGCGGCGATGAAGCGCAGGCGGGCCTGCAGGGCGCGGGCGTATTCCTTGGCCGTAATTTGGCGTCCGGTATTGAACACCTCGTAGGCGTAGGGGGTCAGGAGGATGCGCTTAGCGGGGTCGTCCCAGACCAAATCGCCCAGGGTGGCATAGGTATCGGCGCGGGCGAGGGTGATGAACACCTCCAGCATCTCCTCCAGGGCGATGGGGGGCTCCTCCACGATGGCCCCCAGTTCGGCGAAGGTGAGGGCGGCGCGCCGACAGGTCTCCCGCACGGCCGGCTCCACCGGGGCGTAGCCGTAGTCGGGCGTCCAGGCCATGCGCAGGCCCCGCACCCCCTTCTCCAGGTCCGCCAGGTAGTCGGGCACGGGGGCGCGTAGGGAGGAGGGGTCGCGCCGGTCGTGGCCGGCCAGCACCTGCAACAGGAGGGCCGAGTCCCGCACGTCCAGGGTCATGGGGCCCACCTGGGAGAAGAGGGGCCATCCGCCGAGCCCTCCATAGCGGGGGACGCGCCCCTGGGTGGGCTTGAGGCCGAACACGCCACAGAAGGCGCAGGGGATGCGGATGGACCCGCCCCCGTCGCTGCCGATGTGCAGGGGCCCGAGGCCGGCGGCAGCGGCGGCACCGGCCCCCCCGCTGGAGCCCCCGGCGGTGCGCTGGGGGTCCCAGGGGTTGCGGCACGGCTCCCCCAGGCGGTTCTCGGTGGAGCCGAGCAGGCCGAACTCGGGGGTATTGGTCTTGCCGAGGATCACCGCCCCCGCCTTGCGCACCCGCTCCACATAGACCGAATCCTCCTGGGGGATGTAGTCCTTGTAGAGGAGGGAGCCGCTGGTGGTGCGCACGCCCTTGGTAAAGAAGAGGTCTTTGACGGTGATGGGGACGCCGTGCAGGGGGCCGAGGGGCTTGCCCTGAAGGAGGGCCTCCTCGGCCTCCCGTGCCTGGGCGAGGGCCAAGTCGTAGGTAACGGTGAGGAAGGCGTTGAGGCGGGGGTTGAGGCGGTCAATGCGGTCCAGGAAGTGGCGCGCCACCTCCACGGGGGAGATTTGCCGGCGGGCGATGAGTTCGCGGATGCGCCAACCGGGGATCCAGGTGATGTCTTGCACGGGCATGGGTGCCTCCTTAGGGCGGACGCTGGGCACTATCCCCCCAGCATAGCACAGGTGGGGGGAGAAGGGTTAGGGGAGGGGGAGGGCGCGCACGATGCGCTGGAGGCGGGTCTTGGCCAGGGCGCAGTAGCGGGGGTCTATCTCCACCCCGATGCCCCGCCGGTTGAGTTCGGCGCAGGCGACCAGGGTTGTGCCGCTTCCCATGAAGGGGTCCAATATGGTGTCGCCGACATAACTGAAAAGTTTGATACAACGGCGAGGTAATGTAAGAGGGAAGGGACTCGGATGTTTTACGCGTTTCTTTGACTCTCCTGGGAATGTCCAAACACCGTTAGTCCACTCGATGAATTCATCACGACTGATATCAGACGCGCCTTTATGATATTTTTTCCAGCGGTCTTTATATAATATAGCAATCATTTCCACGGGAGCGATGATATATGGGGCCGAAGGGCTAGTCCAGGAACCCCAAGCGGTACGGCGAGAGATATTTTGCTCGTTCCACACAATGATGGCGTGGTATTTCCAACCGACTTTTTTCGCTATTGTGATAATATCGGCGTAGACACTTTGCTGTCCGCCTTTGTTTTTGTCCAAAGGGATATTCAAGCAGAAACGCCCATCAGGTTTGGCCAGAGAGTATGCTTTAGCAAGCCACTGTTCTGTGAATTCTATGTATGCCGAATATGGAATGGTATCATCGTAGGAACTGTAATGGACATCTACATTGTAAGGCGGAGAGGTGATGATCAAATCGATAGAGTTGGGCTCAATATCTTCAATTGTCAAGAAGTCAGCGTTGTAAATCTTTATACCATTCACCTGATAGTAAAGCATCTTCACTCCGAACGCAAATGATATTCGTCTTTCCACCTTGTCAAATCTTTTATCAAGTCATCCAGCGGATGAACGCTACGGCAATATCGGGTATGACGAGGGTGGCTGGGATCATCGAATACGATGCTTTCTTGCTTATGCGCGAGTGCTTGATGTTTCTTTTATATATCTTCCAATAGTAATGGATCGTTTTCACTTCTATAATGCTTGACTAGGTAAATCCCATCGGTGAACGCCTCTAATAGACGTCGTGTGCGTGTGGCCTGTTCACATGAAACCCCGAGTTCGCTGTTTTTCCGGTATATATCCCTATCCTCCGTGATGACCACGAAAGGTATCCGGCTAGTCAATCGCACGAGAAGCCCCCAAAAAGTAGCTTCGGTATTTCGTGCATGAAAGGAAACTTTTAGGTTCAGAATTGCAAGCAACCGCCATTTATCCCCGCTCCGTTGGGGCTTGATCAAAGCGAACAGATCCAAATCGGGGAAATCTTCTATTTGCCCTTGTGTGCACTGTCTCTTCACTGGGACACGGCTGTAGTCCATTATCTGTTGCAAGTTTGCCCAATCGTTTATTAGTTGGCGTAAAGCCCCCTCCCGTGCCCGTGTAACTACAATTCCCTCACGCTCTAGAAACTCGTTGAGAATACGGGCCACCACCCGCTCAAAAGCAGAGCCGGAGACAGCCCTACGGGACTGCGCTTCTTTATCCAGCATATCCGCGAGACCGAAGGTAACACCCTACTCCATGGCGCTTACTGACCCGACCACTTCATCCCCTCCAGCGCCAGCAGGCGCGCCTTCATCCCCACGCCCCCGGCGTACCCGTGCAGGCCCCCGTCGCTCCCCACCACTCGGTGGCACGGCACCACCAGCGGCACCCGGTTGCGCGCCATAGCTTGCCCTACCCCACGCACCGCCCGCGGGTGTCCCACCGCCTCCGCCAGCCACTTATAGGTGCGCACCTGCCCCCGCGGAATGCTCCGACACATCTCCCACACCCGTCGGAAAAAGGGCGGTGCACCCTCGCTATCCACAGGGATGTCCTCCAGCGCCACGGGATGCCCCTGTAAGTAAGCCTGGATGCGCTCCCGCACCACCGCCAGGGCGGAGGCATTGGGCTGGGCTCCCTCTGCCCAGGGGAGCACCTGCGCCCACGCCTCCGCCGGCGTCGGCCGGGGCAACGACAGCGCCCGCACGCCCCCCTCGGACACCACCCCCGCCACCCATCCCCACGCCGTCGGGAACAGGTCATACCATAGGGGCATGGTTCACCTCCGCAACACTTTGCGCCACAAGGCCCGCCGCGCAAGCCGCCACGCCTGCCGCAGGCGCTCCTGCTCCTCCATACCCAGGCTTTGGCGCCCATAGCGGGTGCGGGCAAAGGCATCAGCGATATAGCCGATATCCCCCTCCGCCTCGGGGGCCACCTGCCCCAGGCGCTGGGCGAACTCGTGCGGCGTCTGGTGGGGCTCCAGGGGCACCCCCGCTAACCCGCCCAGCCACACCATCCGCCGGAAAATGTCCTCTGCACGCCCGGCGGCGGCCACCGTCCGCTGGTAGAGGAGCCACAGGGCCAGCGCCAGCACCGCCAGAACGCCTCCGCTGGTCAGCAGGGAGAGGCTCCAGGGGCGCAGTGCCCCCCTCGGAGCCATCCCTCCCCCCCCTTCCTCTCCGAGGAACACATCATCCTCGGGGAAGAACGCGTCTTCCAGCGCCCCCACGGCGATATCGCCCCCCTCGGTGCTCATCTCGGGCAGGGGGCCCCGCGGGGGAGCCGGCCGGCCGGGGGTCGGTTCAAAGTCAATCCATCCATACCCCGGGAAGTAAACCTGCGTCCAGGCGTGGCTGTCCAGGTCGCGCACCACAAACACCTTCTTCTCCTGATCCAATACCCCGGGAGCATAGCCCGCCGCCACCCGCGCCGGCACGCCCACCGCCCGCAACAGCACCGTCATGGCCGAGGCGAAGTACTCGCTATACCCCTTCTTGGACACGAACAGGAAGTAGTCTACCCCGTCGGCATCAAAGGGCGGGGCCTCCACATTCAGGGTGTAGGTGTAGGTGTGGAGATATTCCTGGATGGCTAAGGCTTTGTCATAGGGTGTGGGGGCGTTGCGTGTCAAGGTCTGCGCCAACTCCCGCACCCGAGAGGGGAGGCTCTCCGGCAGTTGCAGATAGCGGTCGGTTACCCACGAGGGGTAGTCGGTGCCGGCCTGACGCAGGTCCTCCTCGGTGGCGATGGAGACGGCGGAGGTAATCTGGTAGCGGAAGCCGGCGGCCAGGCGGTCCCGCGCCTGCAAGGCCACGATGTCGGGCGGCGCAGGATGCCGACGGGTAACCACTACCCCCCGTAACACATCCAGGCGCAACAGGGCCTGCTCCAACGCCGCCCGATACCCCTCCCCAGGGGGGATGTCCACTTCCCGCCGTCCCCCTCCAGGACCACCCCCCACAATCAGGCGCGTGACCAGCACATCCTCGGGCAGAGCGTTCAGCAGTGCGTCCACGGGATCCTCCTGCAGGCGGGCGAACCGCAAGCGCATTAAACGCTCCCGCGCCTCCTGCAAATCGGGGGGCAACTCCGGCTGACGAATGCCCTCGGACAGGAGCAGTGTGAAACTCTTGGGGGCCAACACTTCCATCTGCAGGGGCAGGCTGGCTTGCAAGGGCACCTCGGTGGCGAACAGTTCACTGGTGGGAAAGGCCAGGGTAACCTCCTGCACCATCTCCTGGCGGGCCTGATACTGCTGGGGAACAGCATCGGGGGAGACCCACCCCAGGTCGCGCACCTCGGTGGTCTCGGTGAGCCACCCCTGGGGGGTATATAGGGTGTAAATCCGCGCCACCCAGTAGGCGGGGCGCAGGGCCGAGACATAAAAGATCGGTTCGTTGCTCAAGGTGATGGGCCCCTGGAAGGGGAGCACCAGGCCAAAGGAGCGGAAGGGAACGGCCTTCCGCGCAGGTAGACCCGAAAACATGCGGTTAAACTCGTTCTCCAGGCGGTCTATGGGGGCGCGCACCTCTTCCCACGCCCGACGCAGAGGGGGCGCGGTGGGTGCTTGCAAGGGGAGCGTGGCTGTGACCAAAAGCACCAGCACCGTCAGCCACAACGCGTCGTTCAAAGCCAGCCACTCCTGGGCCGGGGAGACCTGTACCCCCACCCGTTCCCACACCTCCCGCTGGCGCAGAGTGTGCAGACGGGCCGCCAACAGCATGGCGAAGAACAGGTAGATGTAGAAGTAGATGAAAAACTCCGCGGGCAGGTAACTGAGGTTGGTCAGAAGGGCGAGGGCGCTGGGGAGCACTGCAAGCCACATGTTCCGTAGGCGAAAGGCTGACCACGCACTCACCCACGCCACCAGCCACCCCACAGCGGTGAGGGCTACGGCGAAGGGCAGGGTATCGGTGCTGATACCCCCGGTGCGGAAGGCCTTCCAGAAGGCCGCCAGGCGCAGATTGACCTCGGCAATTTGGGCGGGGATGTTCCGCCCCTCGGTGAGGGTCCCGGCCAGCAGGTAGGTCAACCCCGCCCCCAGCACAAGCCCCACCGGTTGCAAGAGCCACCCATTGACCCGCACCTTGTCCAGAAGCCAGGCGCAGACCACAGCCCCCAGCACCACCAGCGTCAGGTTGGGGGTAGCGGCCCAGCCGGCCCGGTCCACACTCCACACCAAAGCCAACAGGGTGAACACCACCAGCAGGGCTGTGGACCAGCCGGCCCGGGGCCTCACCATCTGATAAATGCGCTCCACCCCGCGATACCTTCCGGGGCGGGCCAGGGCGATCTCCCCGTGTGCTGTGCTCATACCATCCCCCGCGCGGAGCGTGCCGATGCTGCAGCAACGGGCAAACCCGCCGGCTGCGCCAGAGCCTGCTCCAGCCTAGCGCCTTTCTGCACCAGATACGTGGGCACACCCAATACCGCCAGGCGCTCCAGCACCTTCTCGGCCCCCGCACGGTGGCCGAAGGAGCGGGGCTCCAGCAAGACGGTTACCAGGCGCACCCCTCGCCGGAGGAGAGTGTCCAGGGCCAGGGGCCACTCCTCATCCCCCGAGGGGGTGATGATGACCAGAATGCTCATGTGGCTGAAGCGCCCCCCCTCCCGTTGGAGCACCTGGGCCAGGGGTGTGGTGCCCTCAGCGTGCACGGTGGCCAAGTCCTCCAAGATGCGCAGCAGATGCCCTGCCCCCCGCTTGGGAGGAACCACCACCTCCCGGTCCCCATAGGCCAGCAAGCCCACCGACAGCTCCGCATCCAAATAGCGGTGGGCCACCGAAGCGGCGATAGTGGCGGCCCACTCGTCGGAGGCGTCGCTCCTCTGGCCGGCCTGCACCTCCCGATGCATGTCCACAAGCAGCCACATGTCGCCCCCGAGCCCCTGGTCAAACTCCTTCACCATCAGGCGTCCCAGACGGGCGGTGGTGGGCCAATGCACCCGTGCCAGGCTGTCGCCTTGCATGTATTCCCGCACCGAAGCGGCGTGGGGGGTTAGGGCCTGGCTCCGCTGGCGCAGGGGGCCCTCCCCAGGCAGGTCAGCAGCCAACACCCGGAAGTAGGGGATGCTTACCACGGCGGGATAGACCAATAGGGTCTCCGGGGAGAGGAAAGTGCGTCGGAAGGTGAACAGGCCGAAGGGGTCGCTGGCGCGCACCTCTACCGGCCCCAGGCGATATAGCCCCCGACGGTGGGCGCGGGTAACCACGCGCCAGGAGCGGAAGCCCCGCGCCGGTAAGCTGAGGGCCATCCCCCCAGCGTGGCCGGGGAGGTCGGAGCGCTCCCGCACCTCCAGCCAGCCCTTGGGGATAACCCACCGGTTGGTAATGGTGATGCGTTCTTCAAAAGGTTCTCCCACCTGCACGCGGGTAGCCCGACGGCGCACCTCCACCCGCAGACCCTGCAAGCCTAGCCATGCCCATACCATCCCCACCCCCAACACCAACGCCAGGGCGTAAACCAGGCGATAGAAGAGGGGGAACCCTGTGGCCAGCCCAAACAGGAGGGCCGCCCCCATCAGAGCCATCCCCACCAGCGCCCGTCGCACAACACCTCCTTCCCCGCTGACAGAAACGCCTGCGCAAGGGGTGTGGTCTTCCGCCCTCTGCTGTTAGGCCCGCCCGCGCACGCCCGGCACCGGCACCTGCTCCAAGATGTCCTCCACCACCTTGCGCCCGTCCAGGCCCCGCATACGAGCCTGGGGGGCCACGATGATGCGATGGGCCAGGGCGGGCTGGGCCAGTTCCTTCACATCATCGGGGAGCACATAGTCCCGCCCCCTCAGGAAGGCCAACGCCTGCGCAGTGCGGAACAGGGTCAACGATGCGCGCGGAGATGCCCCCAGGCTCACCTCGGGCGATGTGCGGGTCGCCTCCACCAGGGAGACGATGTAACGCTTGATGAGGGTGTCCACATACACCCCTTTCACCGCCTCTTGCGCCCGCACGATCTCCTCGGGGCCGGTTACGGGGCCGATGGTCTCAATGGGATGCACCTGCACCTGGCGCTCAATGATGGCAATTTCCTCCTCAAAGGAGGGGTAGCCGATGGTGATGCGCAGCAGGAAGCGGTCCAGTTGCGCCTCAGGCAAGGGGAAGGTGCCTTCATATTCAATGGGGTTCTGGGTGGCCAGCACTATGAAGGGGCGGGGTAAGGGGTGGGTAACCCCCTCCACCGTTACCTGGCGCTCCTCCATGGCCTCCAGGAGGGCCGACTGGGTCTTGGGGGTGGCGCGGTTGATTTCATCGGCCAGCACCACGTGGGCCATGAGCGGCCCTGGGCGGAACTCAAAGGTGCCGGTGCGCTGGTTGTACACCGATACCCCCGTGACATCGGTGGGCAGGAGGTCGGGGGTGAACTGGATGCGCTTGAAGGTGCACCCCGCCGATTTGGCCAGACTGCGGGCCAGCATGGTCTTGCCCACCCCGGGCACATCCTCAATGAGGGCGTGGCCGTTGCACAGCAGGGCGATGACCGTCTGCTCCACGGCGCGGTCTTTGCCCACGATGACCTTCTTCATGTTCTCTACAATCTTGCGGGGGACCTCCTGGACGGCGACGGTGGTGGTCAACGGCTCCTCCTCATCCTGCCCCTGGTGCAACAGCCTCCCCCAGGGGGTGGTGCCTTTAGTATAGCATGTCCTTCTGCTGCGTGGGGGTTGGGTTGCGCTATACGGCACTATGGGCCAACGGGGCTCGGAAAAGGGCCTATTCCCTCACAGGATATGAGGGGGGTGGTGCAGGAGCGTCCCTGGGGGGTCTACAGGCCAAAGGCTTCGGCAACTGTCTTGAGGATGGCGGGCACATCAGGGAGGGAAAGGCGCTCCAGATTGCGGGCGTAGGGGGCGGGGGTGTCTGCTCCGCACAGGTGGGCTATGGGGGCATCCAGGTCATCAAAGGCCTCCTGGTGCAGGCGCAGGCCCAGGTAGGGGCCGATACCCGCCATAGGCCACGCCTCCTCTACGATGAGGGCGCGGTGGGTCTTGCGCAGGGAGGCCAGGGGGGTCTCCAGGTCTAGGGGGCGCAGGCTGCGCAGGTCTATCACCTCCGCCTGGACGCCTCGGCGCGCCAGTTCGGTGGCTGCCTGCAGGCACAGGTGCACCCCCCGCCCGTAGGAGATGAGGGTAACATCGGTGCCCGGGCGCTTTACCTCGGCCCTGCCCAGGGGCACCTCATAGTAGGTATCGGGCACGGGGCCGCGCACGCCATACAGGAGGGCGTGCTCGCAGTAGATGATGGTGTTAGGATCTTTCAGGCAGGTGCGCAACAGGCCTAACGCGTCGGCGGGAGTGGAGGGGAACACCACCTTCAGCCCCGGCACCGAGGCATACCACCCTTCGAGGCTTTGGGAGTGGGTGGCGGCCAGGCCTGCCCCGCCCCCGGTCACGGTGCGAATCAGCAGGGGCACCATCAACTGCCCGCCGGACATGTAGCGCAGTTTGGCGGCGTGGTTGACAATTTGGTCCATCGCCAGGAGGCTGAAGTTGATGGTCATAATCTCCACGATGGGGCGCATTCCGCCCATGGCCGCCCCCACTCCTGCACCCACGATGACAGACTCGGATATGGGGGTATCGCGGATGCGCTCGGGGCCATACTGGCGCAAAAAGCCCTTCGTGACGGCGTAGGCCCCCCCGTAGGCTCCCACATCCTCCCCCATAATGAACACACGGGGGTCGTTGTCCAGGGCCTCCTGCAGGCCCTTGCGGATGGCTTCGCGCAGGGTCAAGTCGGGCATACGGGCACCCCCGTTAGGCGTAGATGTCCTCGTAGAGGGCTTCGGGTGGGGGTTCAGGGCTGGCGTCGGCGAAGCGAATGGCCTCCTCCACCTCGTCGTTGACCTGGCGCGCTATCTCTGACAGTTCCGTCAAAGTGGCGATGGCGTTCTCCAGCAGGTAGCGCTGGAAAGTGGGAATGGGGTCACGAACCTTCCAGGCCTCCTCCTCGGCCCTGTCCCGGTATTCCACCGGGTCAGCCATAGAGTGGCCGCGGAAGCGGTAGGTGAGGGCTTCCAGGAAGAAGGGGCCGTTGCCCTGGCGGGCGTGCTCCACGGCGCGCAGGGTGGCCTCCCGCACGGCTAGCACATCCATGCCGTCGGTCTGGGCGGCGGGGATGCGGTAGTGCTCCCCCGCCTTGAACACGTCCCGTCCGCCGGCGTAGGTGCGGTCAATGTGGGAGCCCATGCCGTAGAGGTTGTTCTCCAGGAAAAACACCACAGGCAGTTTCCATAAGGAGGCGAGGTTGAAGGCCTCGTGGAACTCGCCCTGGTTGAGGGCGCCATCCCCGAAGAAGCAGACGGTCACGCGGGGCTCGCCCTTCATTTTGGAGGCCAGGGCCAACCCCACCGCAACGGGCAGTTGCCCTCCCACGATGGCATAGCCCCCCATGAAGTTGCGGCTGGCATCAAAGAAGTGCATGCTCCCGCCCTTGCCCCGACTACACCCCGTGACCTTGCCGAAGAGTTCGGCCATAGCCACTTTGGGATCCATCCCGCGGGCGAGGGCGTGGCCGTGGTCGCGGTAGTGGGTGACCACATAGTCCTCGGGGCGCAGGGCGCTCATACACCCCACCGCAATGGCCTCCTCCCCAATGTATAGGTGCAGGAAGCCGCGGATTTTGCCCAGCATGTACATTTCGGCACAGCGCTCCTCAAAGCGTCGGATGAGGAGCATCTGGCGGTAGAAGGAGACCAACTCCGTCTTGGTCAGGCGCTCTTGCAGTTGCATGGCTCCTCCTCTGCCCGCGCCGTGTGCACACCCCGATGTGGCCTAGATGTGAATCGCCTCGCCCAGCACTGCCAAAGAGGCCTCCTTGAGAGCCTCTGAGAGGGTGGGATGGGCGTGGACGAGCCATCCCGTCTCCCGCACCGTGCCCTCCAACAGACGCGCCAGGGCCAACTCGGGCAGGAGCTCCGTTACCTCCGGGCCGATCATGTGGACGCCCAGAATTTCCCCATACTGGGCGTCGGCCACCACTTTGACGAAGCCCTCGGTATCCCCCATCGCCAGGGCTTTCCCGCTGGCGGTGAAGGGGAACTTGCCCACTTTCACCGTATGCCCGGCCTCTTGTGCCTGCTTCTCTGTGAGCCCCCAGGAGGCCACTTGGGGGTGGCAGTATACCGCCCTGGGCATAAGGGTATAGTCCAGGGGGCGGGTCTCCTTGCCGGCCAGGGTCTCCACCGCTAGGACAGCCTGGGCCGAGGCCACATGGGCCAACGGCATGCGCCCCGTGACGTCCCCGATGGCATAGACCGTGGGGGCGCTGGTGCGCTGGCGGTCGTCGACCGCAATCCAGCCGCCCCGTTCGGTGCGCACCCCCGCTTCCTCCAGGCCGATGCCCTCCGAGTTGGGCTGAATCCCCACGCACACCAGCACCCGCTGGGCGGTGAGGGTCTGGGGACCCTGCGCTGTCTCTACCGTGAGGGTTGCCTGGCTTCCGTTCTTCTGGAGGCTTGTTACCTTAGCTCCCGTGAGGATGCGCATGCCCTGCTTCTGGAAGGAGCGCTCCAAGGCCTGGGAGACCTCCTCATCCTCGTTGGGGAGCAGGTGGGGGAGGAGTTCCACAATGGTTACCTGCACACCGTAGGCGGTGTAGAGGTAGGCGAACTCGCACCCCGTCGCCCCGCCCCCGACGATGATGCACGAGGCGGGGAGGTCTTTGCGTTCCAGGGCCTCGCGGCTGGTCAAAACAACTTGCCCGTCCACGGGGAGGACGGGCAAGGAGCGGGGGCGGGCACCGGTGGCTACAATGAGGGCGCGGGCGCGTACCGTGCGCCCTGATACCTTGAGGGCTACCTGCCCGTTGCCCCGCAGGACGGCCTCGTCCCGAATGGTCTCCACCTTATTCTTGCGCAGGAGGAACTCCACCCCCCGCACCAGGCGCTGGACGACCTGACGGCTGCGGTCTATGGCCTTGCCGAAGTCCAGGCGCAGGTTGTCAAAGGCGATGCCCCAGTCGTTGGCGTGGCGCGCCCAGTGCACCAACTCGGCGTTGCGGAGCAGGGCTTTGGAGGGGATGCATCCCCAGTTCAAGCAGACGCCCCCCACTTGGTCGCGCTCCACCAGGGCGGTCTTGAGGCCCAGTTGCCCCGCCCGAATGGCGGCCACATAGCCCCCCGGCCCGCCCCCTATCACCACCAGGTCGTAATCAGCCATCCCCGTCCTCCGGCAAGGTATCATTGTAGTCTATCACACCAGCATACCCCGTCTATCGGTGCCTGTCTAGGCCCCTGGGTTTGGGCCCCCCTCCTGCGCTTCTCGGCCCCCTATGGTAAGATACCACCAGTCCCCTGCACGGAAGGATACCCATGACGTTTGACGCTCTGTCGGACATTTTGGTAGTGGAGGTGGGGAGTGGGGTCGCCCCCGCCTACTGCGGGCGCCTCTTGGCCGACCAGGGGGCGCGGGTGCTCCTGGTGGAGCCTCCCGAAGGCTCTCCCCTGCGCCGCGAGGGCCCCTTCCCCGGCGACATCCCCCATGCGGAGAAGAGTGGTCTGTTCCTCTACCTGATGGCCGGCAAGGAGAGCATCACCCTCAACCTGCACACCGCCACGGGGCGTGCCCTGTTCCTGCGCCTTTTGGAGCGGGCGGATGTGCTGGTGGAGGATGTCCCGCCCGGCCATTGGGAGCGGTGGGGCCTGGCCCCTCTGGCGTTGCAGCGCGCCTTCCCCCGCCTGGTGCACCTCTCCTTGACCTGGTTCGGGCACAGAGGGCCCTACGCCTCCTATCAGGGGTGCGACCTGGTGGCGTATGCCGTTAGTGGCTATGCCTACATGACGGGCGATCCCGATAAGCCTCCCCTCAAGGCCGGGGGACGTCAGACAGAATACCAGGCGGGGGTGAACGGGGCGGTGGCGGTGTTGTCGGCCTTGCTGGGGCGCAACCACACAGGGCGGGGCCAGTGGATTGACCTCTCGGCCATCGAGGCCACCGCCCATACCTTTGACGGGGTAACGGTCTACCACATGGCGCAAAGGGGCATCCTTCCCCTGCGCAACGGCACCCGTCTCATCCAGCGCGACCCCCATACGGCCTATCCCTCCACCCTTCTCCCCGTGAAGGGGGGGTGGGTGCATGCCCACTGGTCACCCCAGAACCCCGAGGCCCTGGCCCTGCTGGCCCATAATCCCCGCCTGGCCGACCCCGAAGTTATGGAGACGCCCATGGGCCACGCCGACGAGATTGATGCCCTGCTCATAGAGGGTCTAAAGGATCGCACCCCCTACGAGGTAATGGAGCAGGCCCAGGAGCTGCGTATCCCCTTCACCGTGGTGCAGGATGTGGCGCAGGCGTTGGACGACCCTCAGAACGCCGCTATGGGCTTTTTCCCGGAGGTGGAGCACCCCGTTGCGGGGCGGTGGCGCATCCCCGCCTCCCCTATCCACTGGGACGATGCACCCAACCGGCCGGGGCGTGCCCCCCTGCTGGGGGAGCACAACAGGCGGGTGTTTGGACAGGAGTTGGGCCTCGCCCCAGAGGATCTGGTGCGCCTGCGGGCGGGAGGTGTGCTGTGAGCCTCCCTCTGGAGGGCATCCGCATCGTGGACATGACCATCGTCATTGCAGGGCCGGTGGCCACCCAGGTGCTGGCGGCCCTGGGTGCCCAGGTCATCAAGGTGGAACCCCCCTGGGGGCGCACCGTGGGGCGGGTGCACTCCCTCCCGGGGGTAGCCAGCACCGGCAAGCCCTACAACGCCATCCCCTCCTTCAACGAGGTCAACCGGGGCAAGTGGAGCATCAGCCTCAACCTTCAGCATCCCCTGGGCAGAGAGGCCTTTCTGCGCCTTGTGTCAGTGAGCGATGTGGTGATTGAGAACTTCAGCCCCCGCGTGTTGCCCAACCTGGGGCTGGATTACCCAGTACTGCGCCAGTATCGTCCCGACATCATCCTTATCTCCATGCCCGCCTTGGGGCACACAGGCCCCTGGCGCAACTACATCTCCTTCGGGCCGGGCACCGACGCCCTGGCGGGGCTGTCCTCTCTTACAGGCTACGAAGGGGGGCAACCCCACAAGCCTGGCAACTACTACGCCGACCAGAACTCGGCCGTCCATACCGCCTTTGCGGTGCTCACGGCGCTCTATCGGCGGCGGCGCACGGGCAAGGGGGCGCACCTGCGCATCGCCCTGCGGGAGGCCACCCAAGCCGTCATCGGCGAGTTCTTCCTGGAGCCCCAGATGACGGGGCGTATCCCCACCCGCATGGGCAACCGCCACCCCTGGATGGCCCCCCACGGCATCTATCCCTGTAAAGGGCAGGACGCCTGGGTGGCCATCGCGTGCGCTACCGACCAGCAGTTCCGTTCTCTGTGCGCCCTCATAGGGCGTCCCGACCTCGCTCAGGATCCCCGCTGTGCCGACAGCCTCTCCCGCAAGCGCCACGAGGCCCTGTTGGATGCCCCCATCAGCGCCTGGACGCGCCAGCACAGCCCTCAGGAGGCGATGGACATCCTGCAGCAAGCAGGGGTGCCCGCGGGGGCGGTGTTCACCATTCCCCAGATCTTGGAGAACGACCACTGGAGAAGCTTGGGGTTTGTGCGGGAGGTGCACCATCCCGAGATGGGGCGGGCCCTGCACCCCGGCCTGCCCTGGCGGGCCACGGGGCTGATACCCCGCGATGGGGAGCCTGCCCCCCTGTTCGCCCAGCACACCTCTGCCGTCCTGGGCGATCTGCTGGGTTTTTCCGCAGAAACCATCGCCCAGATGGTGGCGCAGAAGGTTGCGCCGGCGGAGCCAGTGGGAGGGTAAAAGGCATGGGGTTCGCCTATGCCACCGTGAGCGTGCGGGGGCGCGGGCGTGCCGCCCTCCGCGTCCCCACGGATACCCCATGCCCGTTGTCAGGCGTTGACGCTCTAGCGAACCTGGGGTTGATGGCCAACCCCCGCACCAGTGGGCTGGAGGAAAGCAGTCCCCAGGGGGGGCAACCGGCTGTCAGGAAGCGATGCCCTATAGCACACACCCAAGGAGGTGCTTATGGCTCACCCCTTGCGCGACAAGTACTGCATCGTGGGAGCGGCCACCACCCGCTTCGGCAAAATCCCGGGTGTCAGCGCCCTGGGATGGACGGTGGAGGCGGCCCGCCTGGCCCTGGAGGACGCCGGCATAGATAAGTCCGAGGTGGACGCCGTCCTGTGCAAGTATCCCCCCACAGGGTTCCAGAGCCTATGGGCGCACAAGGTGGCCCAGGCTCTGGGGATTCAGCCCAATGTGTGTGCCACCATTGACCAGGCGGGGGCCACCAACATCGGCCTGGTGCAGTACGCCATGCTGATGATGGAGGCGGGGCTGTGTCGCGTGGCCGTCTGCTGTTATGGGGACAACCCCGCCAGCGGTCCCCCAGGCACCTATGCCCGCGCCCGAGGCATTGAGGCGGCCATGGGCTGGTTTGGGGTCATCCCCGGCTACGCCATGATCGCCCAGCGCCATATGATCGAGTTCGGCACTACCCACGAGCACCTGGCGGCGGTGGCCATCTCCAACCGCAAGTGGGCGTCCATGAACCCCAACGCCCACATGCGGGAGCCGATCTCCCTAGAGGACTACTACAACTCCCGCTGGGTGTGCTGGCCCTTCCGCCTGCTGGACTGCACCCTTATCTCCGATGGGGGGGCGGCGGTGGTGGTAACCTCGGCCGACCGCGCCCGCCACCTGCG
>JANXCH010000017.1 GCA_025060295.1 Dehalococcoidia bacterium
TTACCCCAAATGCTGGCGGAAGAAGGCCAGCGTCCGCCGCCAGGCGTCTTTGGCGGCGCGGGCGTTATAGAGGGGGCGGGTGTCGTTGAAGAAGGCGTGGTCCACCCCCCGGTAGATGCGCACCTCCGCCTGCTTCCCAAACGCCTTCAACCGCCGCCGCAACCTGCGCACATCGGCCACCTTCACCCAGTGGTCCTGGGCGGCGAAGATGCCCAACAGGGGGCATTCCAGGTGCTTCACCTGGTCCAGAGGGTCGGGAATAGCCCCGTAGAAGTCCACGCAGGCGCTCACCCCCGCCGAACGCAGGGCCGTCAGCAGCGCCAGCCCCCCGCCCATGCAGAACCCCACCACCCCCACCTTCCCATTACACCCCTCCAAACCCTTCAAATAGTTCACCCCCGAGATAATCTCCCGCACCGCTCGCTCCATGTTCAGAGCCATCATCAGCTTCTCCGCCTCCGAAGGCTCCTTGGCAATTTTGCCGTGGTACAGGTCGGGAGCCAGGGCAATGAACCCCTCCCCTGCGAAGCGGCGGGCAACATCCTGTATGTGCGGCTCCAATCCCCACCACTCCTGTATCACCACCACTCCCGGGTATGTGCCGGGCTCCGCCGGCTGGGCCAGGTAGGCCGGGGTCTTGCTCCCATTGTGGGGATACTGCACCTGGCGGGCACGCACACGCACGGGCATACACTCCTCCCCAAGAAATGGGTGTGCCTCTTTCGCCCTGCCATCTTACCAGAAGGCGTCCACACGGTGCAACCGCATGCGCTAGGGAGCTACTGCCGGAAGGTCGGGGACGAAGCCAGGGGAGTTGGGTACATCCCGCCCCAGCGGACCCCTTCACGGGGGAGTATACTGTCCCTGGCAGGAGCATTCCTCTTCCCGAGGCTGGCTATGCACGAATGGGAAAAGGCTGTTTTAGAAGCGGTGCAGTGCCTGCGAGCCTCCCGGTATGTGGTGGCGTTGGTGGGGGCAGGGCTTTCCCGCGAAAGCGGGATTCCCACCTTTCGGGGGCCCGACGGGCTGTGGACGCGTTATGGTGAGCCACCCATGGATGGTTACCAGCGCTTCCTGCGAGACCCCCGCGCCTACTGGGAGGAGCAGATGCGCCCCGACACGGAAGGCCCCCGCGCCGAACTGGCCCGCGCCATCGCCCAGGCCAAGCCCAACCCCGGCCACTTCGCCCTCGTAGCCTTGGAGCGCATGGGCATCCTGCGGTGCACCATCACCCAAAATGTGGACAACCTCCATCGGGAGGCAGGAAGCCAGCGCCTCATTGAAATCCACGGCAACCGCACCTTCCTGCGCTGCATCGGGTGTGGCCTGCGGGTTCCGCGCAAGGAGTTCGTTATCAAGGAGATTCCGCCCCCCTGCCCCGAGTGCGGGGGGCTAATCAAGGGGGATGGGGTCATGTTCGGAGAACCCATCCCCCGGGCGTGGCTTGAGGCCTGCTACGAGGAGACGGCCCAGTGCGACTGCATGCTCCTGGTAGGCACTTCGGGCACCGTGTATCCGGCGGCGGGCTTCCCTCAGATGGTCAAGATGCAGGGGGGACGCCTCATCGAGATCAATCCCCTCCAGACGCACCTGACACCGTTGTGCGACGTGGTAGTGCGTGCTTCGGCAGCCGTGGCCCTGCCCCGCCTGGTGGAGATGCTGTCGGCAAGCCCCGAGGGGCCATCTACAGGGATGCGGGGTTGACCCCCCTTCACGGGTAAGATACACTAGTGGAGCCAAAAGGCCCACACAGGGGAAAGGCGATGACCACCGAAACCGAACGCCTCGCCCGTTTGGAAGCCCTTCTGGAAAAGGTGCGCGACCGCCTGGAGCGCTTTGAGACCCGGCTGGATCGCCTAGAGGCGCGTCAGGACTCCCAGTTCCGCTGGCTGATGGGCGTGATGCTGGGGATGTGGGTTACCGTGATCGCCGCCGTCCTGGGCGCTCTGCTGACCCGCTAGACCTTCAACACCACCTTCACCACCCCCTCCGCCCGACGGGCATACAGGTCGTAGGCGCGGGGGGCGTCCTCTAACCCCATGCGGTGGGTGATGATCCACGCCGGGTCGGCAAACCCCCGTCTCCGCAACTCCACCGCTAACTTGATAAAACGGGTCGGGTCCTCGCTGGTGGCGCTCACGGTAGCCAGCAGGGTCAACTGTTTGCGCAAGACCTCAAAGTAATGCAGGTGCACCCGGTCCTCCTCGGGGATGCCGAACAGCACCACCGTGCCATACACCCGAGCCACCTGAAGAGCCGTGTCTATGGCCTCCGGCTCCCCCGAGGCCTCCACCACCAAGTCCCCGCCTCGTCCCTGGGTGGCCTCCAGAAGGGCTTTCACTGCATCCTGCCGGTGGGGGTTGAGGGTCAGGTGCGCCCCCAGGCGACGCGCCAGCGCCAAGCGCTCCTCCAAGGGGTCCACAACAGCAACGAAATCCGCCCCCATCCGGAGCAGGCTCATGGTGAACAGCAGGCCGATGGCCCCCTGTCCGACCACTACCACCTGCTTCCCCAGCACCGACCCCACCCGCTCGAGCGCATAAAGCACCGTCCCCCACGGCTGACACATCAGCCACTCGCCCGCGTCCCCCTCGGGGGGCAAAGCGATGAGCATGGAGGGGCTGCCCACCACATATTCGGCCCCTCCGTTCATGTTCAGAGCCGGCAGCAGGATGACCCTCTGCCCCTCTTTCCAACCGTCGGCACGGCTTTCCACAATGGTGCCGGCGCACTCGTGGCAGGGCACCCCCGCCTCCAACGGGTACGCCGGCTGGGGATGCCGATAGCGCCGCATGTCCGTCCCGCAGATGGAGAGGGCCTCCATGCGCACCAGCACCTGCCCGGGGCCGGGCGCAGGGATGGGCACATCGACCAGGCGCATGCGTTGGGGGGCGATGACCTGGATGGCCTTCATAGCCTTCCCTCCGCAGTGCTAGCGTTGGCGGGCGCGCAGTTCCTCCCACACCGCAGACGGTGTCAAGCCCACGCTCGCCAGAAGCACAAGGAGATGATACAGCAGGTCGGCAGCCTCACGGGCCACGGCCTCTTTCTGCCCCTGCGCGGCCGATAAAGCCGTCTCCCCAGCCTCTTCTATCACCTTCTGGGCGATGCGGGCCGTCCCCTCTTGCAGAAGACGCGCCGTGTAACTGTCCGGGGGCATATCCCTCTGCCGCTGGCGGATGGTGGCGAAAAGGTCCTCCAAGACCCCGCTCCCGGCGGGGGGGCGCTCAAAGGTTGGCAGGGCCTCCACCGGCGTGAAGAAGCACGCAGGCTGGCCTGTGTGGCACACCTGGGGGCCTGTCGGCTCCACCTGCAGGAGCAGGGTATCCCCGTCGCAGTCGGCCCACACCCTCCGCACCTTCAGATAAGTCCCCGACACCTCCCCCTTGTGCCAGAGGTCCGCACGGGAACGGCTGTAGAACCAGGCGTCGCCCCCCTCCAGGGTGCGCTTCAGAGCCCCGGGGCTCATCCATCCCAGCATCAGCACCTGGCCCGTGCGGGCGTCCTGGGCGATAGCGGGAATGAGCCCCCGTTCGTCCAGTTTCAAAGTCGGCATAGGACCTCCAGTGCACAATAGGCTGCCACATCGGCCAAAGAGTAGGCCTGGGCATCGGGCGGAAGCAGACCCTGCGGCACCTCGGCCTTCGCCCAGTTCAGCCACAGGGTCCGTAAGCCCACCCGTTTAGCCCCTTGAATATCCTCCTCTAGGGAATCCCCTACGAACAACACCTCCCGGGGTGTCAGCCCCAGCCAGGCCAGGGCGACCTGAAAGGGGCGGGGGTGGGGCTTATAGGCCCGCGCCTCCTCCGAGCAGAGAGCAATGTCCACCGGAAAGACCTGGCGGGCCAGCAGGGGGTAGAAAAAGTCCACATCGGCATTGGAGAGGATGCCCAGGCGCACCCGCCCCCGTAACGACTGGAGCAGGGGCATCGCCTCGGGAAACGCCTCCCGACACCCCATCGCACGGATGCACAGGTCGGCTGCTTCGGCAGGGTTGCCCTGCACCCCCACCTCGGCGAAAACCCTTTCAAAGCAGAGCGTCCAGGTGACGCGGTAGGTCTTATAGGGAGGGGAGGCGTCCGGTTGGGCTAGATTCACCCGCCGGCGGCGCTCCTCCACCTCCACCGCCTGCCACCGCGCCCACATCTGGGCCGGATCCAGGGGGATACCCTGCAGACGGCATATCTCCTCAAAAGTCTGCACCCACTGGCGCGCCTCGTTGCGGACGAGGGTGTTATACAAGTCAAACAAAATGGCTTTGACAGCCATGGATCCCACTTGCAATGTCTTTAGGGGGAATTATACGCCACCCCTGCGGAAGGGCAGGGATGCTGACCTGCTCCCCTGAAGCGATGGCGGAGAACCCCGCCCAGGACCACAACCCCCACTCACACCCCTCCCAAGACCTTGCCCAAATATCCCCCCGCTCTAGGCGAACCCCCGACTTTAGCCTATCATGGAAAGTAACGGGCCAATGAACACCCAGCCCCTCGCCGTCCTGGTGGATTTTGACGAAACGGCGGCCGAGCAGAATGTGGCCGAACTGCTCCTCACCGCCTTCTGCCAGGGCGACTGGCGCTCCCTGCGGGAGGCCTTCCGCGCCGGGCGCTTAACCCTGCGGGAGTATCAGGAGCGCGCCTTCGCAGCGGTTTCGGCCCCCGTGGAGGCGATGGCCCGCTATGTGCAGGAGCACGCCCGCCTGCGCCACGGCTTCCCCGACCTGGCCCGCTTCTGTTACCAGAACCATATCCCCCTGGCTATCGTAACCAACGGCCTGCAGTTTTATGTGGAGGCCCTGCTGGGGCGCTACGGCGTCCTCCCTTATGTAACCATCCACGCCGTCCAGGTGCGTTTCACAGCGCACGGCCCCGTCTATACCTACCCCTGGGCCACCCCCTACTGCTGGGAGTGGGGCAACTGCAAGTGTCGGGTGGTAGATATCTACCGCCAGCAAAGGCACCGTATCCTCTATGTGGGGGACAGTTCCGGCTCCGACCTTTGCCCCGCCGCACGGAGCGACATCCTGTTCGCCCACAAGTCCCTGCTAGAGTACTGCCAGCTGGCGGCAATCCCCGCCCATCCTCTGCGGGACTTCACCGATGTGCTGAAGGTTGTGCAGGCGTCGTCTGTGCAGGAGGCCCACCGTGCTTGAGCGCTACACCCGCCCCCCCATGAAACGCCTCTGGTCGGAGGAACACAAATACGACCTGTGGCTGAAGGTGGAAATTGCCGTGTGCGAGGCGTGGGCCGAGGAGGGGGTCATCCCCCCAGAGGATATGGAGAAACTGCGCCACGCCCGCTACAACATGGCCCGCCTGCAGGACATTTTCCAGCGCACCCGCCACGATGTGACGGCCTTTTTGCGCTCGGTTACCGAAACCCTGGGGCCCGAGGGGCGCTGGCTCCACCTGGGCCTCACCTCCAACGATGTGATCGACACCGCCCAAGCCCTCCAACTGGCGGAGGCCTGCGACATCCTGGACGCCGACCTCGCCGCTTTGGAAGAGGTGTTGCGGGAGCGGGCGATAGAGTTCCGCGATACCCTGATGATAGGGCGCACGCACGGCGTCCACGCCGAACCCATTACCTTTGGCCTGAAACTGGCCACCTGGTGGGACGAGGTGCGCCGCCAGCGCCGGCGTCTAGCCCAGGCGCGGGAGGAGGTGGCGGTGGGCAAAATCTCGGGGGCGGTAGGCACCCATGCGACCGTGCCCCCCTCCATTGAGGAGCGGGTGTGTCGCCTGCTGGGCCTGCGCCCCGAACCCTTCTCCAGCCAGGTGGTGCACCGCGACCGCCACGCCCGCCTGCTCACCACCCTGGCCCTTATCGCCTCATCCCTGGAGCGCTTCGCCACCGAAATCCGCCACCTCCAGCGCACCGAGGTGCGGGAGGTGGAGGAGCCTTTCGGGGAGGGGCAAACCGGCTCCTCGGCTATGCCCCACAAGCGCAACCCCGAGTTATCGGAGCGGGTGTGTGGGCTGGCCCGCCTGCTGCGGGGCTATGCCGTAACCGGCTTGGAGAATGTGGCCCTCTGGCACGAGCGAGATATCTCCAACTCGGCCCCCGAGCGCATCACCCTACCCGAGGCCACCACCTATTTGGACTACGCCATAGACCTGTTCACCTTCATCGTGCGGGGGATGCGGGTGTTCCCCCAGCGCATGCGGGACAACCTGGAGCTGACGCGGGGGCTGGTGTTCTCCCAACGGGTGATGCTGGCCCTCGTGGAGAAGGGGATGCGCCGGGAGGAGGCCTACGACCTCGTCCAACGCCACGCCATGCGCTGTTGGGACGAGGGGCTGGACTTCCGCACCCTGGTGCGCACTGACCCCCGGGTGCAGGCGCTCCTGTCCCCCGCCGACCTGGACGGGCTGTTTGACTACGGCTACTACACCCGCTACATTGGGGAGAAGTTCCGCCGGGCGGGGTTGGGGTAAGTGTCAGTAGACAAAGAGGGTAACATCACAAATGTCCCCAAAAGGCGAGACACCCCATCCGGGCAGGCGCAATCTGGCCCCGAGGGCACGGAGAGTGCCCATCGCACAACAAAGGGGAAGCGTTCTGTTCCCCGTGCTCATGCAGGATCGGGCATTGCAAGGGCACGCGCAAGGGTGAGGTGTCGAGGCCATCACCTCTACTATGATGTCTATTGAGGAGGGCAGACGCTATGACCACCACCATCTGGCAGACCAACCTCCCCAACCTGCTTTATCGGGGCAAGGTGCGGGACACCTACGACCTGGGCAAGGGCATCCTGCTCATGGTCGCCACCGACCGCATCTCCGCCTTTGACGTGGTGCTTCCTACTGCTATACCCGAAAAGGGTGTGGTGCTGGCCAAACTGTCGGCCTTCTGGTTCCGCCAGACGGCCCACCTGTTCCCCAATCACTTCCTGGCCATGGCCGACGAGCCCGAGGCCGTGCGCATCGCCCCCCAGGTCGCCGACCTGCCTCCCGAGATACGCCGGCGTGCCATGTTGGTGCGCCGCGCCAAGCGGGTGGATGTGGAGGCCGTGGTGCGGGGCTACCTGGCCGGCTCCGCCTGGGCCGAATACCGCTCCCAGGGCACCGTGCACGGCCAGCCCATGCCCAAAGGCCTGCGGGAGGGGGAACGCCTCCCCCAACCCCTCTTCACCCCCACCACCAAAGCCACCACCGGCCACGACCAGCCCCTCTCCTTCGCCCAGGTGGTGCAGATGGTCGGCCAATCCCTGGCCGAGCGCATACGGGATGCCACCATCCAGGTCTACTCCTATGCCCACCAGTGGGCACTGCAAAAGGGCATCATCATCGCCGACACCAAGATGGAGTTCGGCCTGGTGGACGGGCAACTGATTCTGATTGACGAGCTCCTCACCCCCGACTCCAGCCGCTTCTGGGATGCGGCGGGCTACCAGCCTGGCAAAAGCCTCCCCAACTTTGACAAGCAGTTCGTGCGGGACTGGCTGACCCAGTCGGGGTGGAATAAGGAGCCCCCCGCTCCTGCCCTCCCCCCCGACATCGTGGAGAAGACCCGCCAGCGCTACCTGGAAGCCTACCGCCGCCTCACGGGGAAGGAGTTGTAAGGAGGAAGGGGGCTGTGCCCTTGTGGAGGCGACCCCAGGCCGAACCCCTGGGCCCCACCCCGCGCCAACGCCGACGGATGGAGCGCACCCAGCGGAAGGCCCAGCGCCGTTTCCGCAGGCGTCTGGTGCGGTGGGCTTTTGTGGCGGGGGTCTTCGTCGTGGGCTTTGCGGTCATCGCCTCCCTGCTCATCACATCCCTTCCGCCTCCCAGCCCGGCCGCCCCCGCCACCGAACCCCTCCCGACCCCTGAGCCCCTCCCCACGCCCACCCCCACACCCGTCCTCACCCCCGTGGGCACCGCCACCGCCCACAGCGAGGTGCGCCGTCTACCCGAGCAACCCAGTTACCCCCTGACGGTGGGCATCCGCAGTCCTGTGCCCTACACCACCGTGCCCCCCACCTCGGGCCCCTACTGGCCCGTGGGCGATGCCTGGGGCATCAAGAGCACCCCCAGGGAGGAGGAACTCCTGGTGCGCAACCTGCGGGTAGGGGGCGTCATCGCCTTCTATGACCCGGAGATCCTCCCCGCCGACCAGGTGGAGGCGCTACACAGCCTGTTTCGCCAGCAAAAGGATTTCCCCTGCTACCTGATCGTGACCCCCTACCCGCGCCCCATTGTGGACACCCAAACAGGCCTACGCTATCCCCTGGCCCTCACGGCTTGGACAGCCCTGCAATATCTGGTGCGGGTGGACGAGGAGGCCATCCAGAAGTTCCTTGACCAGTTCCGCAACCGCGGACCGGAGCGCATCACCTGCACACCCTAGCAATGGTTTACACTGGAAGAGAGGGGCTCATCCTGCGCCCAGCGCACACGCCCCCACTGCGGAGGGGAGCATGCCCATCTACCGCCTCACCCGCTATCCCAAAGAGGTAACCCTGCGCGACGGCACAACGGTCGTGCTCCGTCCCATGACCGCCCAGGACGGCCCCGCCCTTTTGGAGTTTTTCAAACGGGTGCCCGACGACGACCGGTACTACCTGAAGGAGGATGTAACGAGCCCGAAAGTCATCCAGCGGTGGTGCCAGGAGTTGGACTACGACCGCGCCCTGCCCCTATTGGCGGTGGTCAATGGACGCGTCGTGGCCGACGCCACTCTGCACCGCCGCCGGGCGGGGGCGCGTCGGCATGTGGGGGAAATCCGCCTCGTGGTCGACCCCGACTATCGGCAAAAGGGCCTGGGCACCGTCCTGATCCAGGAACTGTGTGCCATCGCCCACGACGCCGGCCTGGAGCGTATTACCTACGAGGCCGCTGCCGGTGCCCAGGAACTAGCTATTCAAACCGCCGAGCGCCTGGGATTCGTGCGGGTGGCCTCCCTCCCGGGGTATATCAAAGACCGAGACGGCAAACCCCACGACTTGGTCATCCTAGACCTGCCCTTGGGGAAATGGTATGAGTGGTGGCAGTTCTAACTGCAGGGCGTCCATCCCGCCCCTTGCCTACCCCATGCAGAACCCCCCGCATCGGAGGAACAATGCCCCTTCTCCAAACCATCCGCTATCAGCACATCCTGGTGCCCCTGGACGGGAGTGAAGTGGCCGCCCAGGCTGTCCCGCACGCCGCCGCCCTGGCCAAAGCCTTCGGGGCTGCCATCACCCTCTTCCACGTGGTGCCCCGGGAGGGTGTCCCCAGCCGTCCCCTCACCCAAAAGGAGCGGGAGGCCTTCGCCCAGATAGATACCTATATGCAACGCCTCAAGGGAGAACTGGAGGCGGCTGGGATTGAAACCCGCTGGGCCGTTACCGCCGGCGAACCGGCGGCGGAGATCGTCCGCTACGCCTACACCCATAATGTGGACGCCGTGGTCATGTCCACCCACGGCAAGGGGGGCACCTTCCAACGCCTCTACGGAAGCGTGGCGGATGCCGTCCTCGCCCGCCTCACTATCCCCGTCGTCCTCATCCGGCCCAAAGAAGCCCTGCGGGCTCACGTTTGAAAGGGGACAACCCCTTCTTATTACCGGCTACCGGCGGTGGGCGACGCCCACCGCCTCCTGCGCCGTCCTGAAGCCATAACGCCGTAGCGCCGTTACCAACTCCCCGGCGATGCGTTGGGGAGCGGTGGGATCTACCAGGCCGGCTGTGCCCACCCCAACCGCTGTCGCCCCCGCCATCAGGTATTCCAAGGCATCCTCCCCACAGGTAATGCCTCCGATGCCAATCAGGGGGATATCCACAGCGGCATAGGCCTGGTAGACCATCGCCAGAGCCACTGGCTTGAGGGCAGGGCCAGAGACACCCCCCGTCCCCCCGCCTAAGGCGGGGCGTCGCCCCTGGAGGTCTATGGCCAACCCCACCAGGGTGTTGGTGAGGGCCAGGGCGTCGGCCCCCGCCTGCTGGGCCGCCCGCGCTATGGGGATGATGTCATCCACCTGGGGAGAGAGTTTGACGATGAGGGGAAGGCTGGTAACCTCCTTCACCCGGCGCACCACCAGGGCCGTGGCCTCGGCGCTCTGAGCAAAGGCCAACCCCCCCTCCACATTGGGGCAGGACAGGTTCAGCTCCAAGCCAGCGATGCCCTTGTGCCCCTCGGCGCGTCGGGCTAACTGGGCGAACTCCTCCACCCGCTCCCCGGCAATACTCACGATCACAGGGATAGGCCACGTGGCCCACTGGGAGGGGTAGCGCTCCAGCACGGCGTCAATCCCCGGGTTCTCCAAGCCGATGGAGTTGAGCATCCAGCCGTGGCCATGGACGATGCGCGGCGTGGGATTGCCCCTGCGGGGATGCAGGGTAGTGGTCTTCACCACCACGGCTCCCAGGTGGTGCAGGCGCACCGTGCGGGGTAGACCACCCCCATACCCATCGGTGCCAAAGGTGCCCGACGCCCATAGGACAGGGCTTTTCAGGCGCAGGCCGCGGGGATGGCGGGGGGCCAGGTCAACGGTCAAATCCACGGGACGCTCCTGGGGGTATTGTGCCCCAAATGCAAGGGCATGGCAAGGGAAAGCCTCCTGGGAGGCGTGTCGGCCTTGAAGGGGGCATTACCCCCTGGCGCGTAGGTTCACGGTGCGCACACTGGGGACGGCCAACGCTATAGCAAGGGTGCACACCACTACCGCCCCCCCCATCAGAGCCACGGCGGTGGGTGCGCCCCAGGCGTGGGCCAGCGCCCCCGCCAGGATGCTCCCTATCGGCACCAGCCCCCTGTCTAACAGGTAAATGCTCATAATGCGTCCCCGCAGGTGGTCGGGGGCCAGCATCTGGAGGGCGGTTTGAGTCTGGGTGGTGTAGACCGTGCGGAACAAGCCCGTCAGAAAAGCCATGCCCACCGCCATCGCCAACCATGGGGACAGGGAGAACAGGACAAGGCTGACGCCCAAGAGGGCCGAAGCCCCCAGCAGATACACCCCCCGCGCCTGGCCCTCTCCCAGGGAGGCCACCCCAATCGCCCCCACGAGGGCCCCCACCCCCACGCCAGCCAACATCAGCCCCTGCCCGCTGGCCCCCACCCCCAAGATGTCCACCGCAAACACGGGCAGAAGGGAGGTGAAAGGCATCCCCAGCATCAGGGGCACAACCCCCAGCAACACCAGCGCCAAAATAAGGCGATGCGTCCACAGATAGGCGAACACCTCACCGAGATTGCCCAGGAAGGAGGCCTGACGGCTGGCGCGCTGGCGTGCCTCCTCCCGTTCCTGGGGCACACGCATCTGCACCGTCCACACCGTCGCCACAGCATACAATCCCGCCTGCAGCACGTAACTCCCCGCCACCCCGACAAGGGCGATAACCACTCCAGCAAGGGCTGGCCCCACACTGCGGGCCAGATTAAAGGCGGCCGAGTTGAGGCCGATGGCGTTCATCAGATTCTCCCGCCCCACAAGGTCGCTCAGGAGCGACTGGCGCGCAGGTTGCTGAAAAGCCTGCACCGTGCCCGCCAGGAACCCCGTCAGGTACACATGCCAGGGCTGAATGCGCTGGGTAGCCACCAGGAGGGCCAGCACAAGGTTCAGAAGGCAGTTCGTCCCCTGGGAGAGGAGGAGTTGGGCCTTCCGCCCGTAGCGGTCGGCCACCACCCCGGCTACCACCCCAAAGATGAGGGTGGGCAAGCCCCGCACCGCCATCACCAAACCCAGGTCCAGGGCCGAGCGGGTCAGGCTATACATCAGCCACCCCCGTGCCACCTGGTCCATCCAGAGGCCCAGGGAGGTGCTCACCAGCCCCAGCCACAGGTAGCGGTAGTCCCGAATGGCCAGGGAGGCAAAGGTCCGCACGGGGAAGCGCCGCGCACGCCAGGGGGAGGGAGTCTGCCCGTCCTGACGCACCGTCCGCATACTGTCGTCTGCTGTCCGCGGGGGTCAAGCCTTAGGGCTTGGGCGGGGTGTCGCCGTCCACGCTTTCGGCCAACACCTCCAGCAGGTCGCGCGCCTTCTTCTGGTCGGCCACCCCCTTGGCGCTAATGCCCTCGGTGAACATCTGCAGGCAGAAGGGGCAGGAGACGCCCACCGTTTCGGCCCCCGTCGCCAAGAAGTGGTCGGTGCGGAGGCGGTTGACCCGCTGGCCCGTCTCCTCCATCCACATGCGCCCCCCGCCTGCACCACAGCAGAAGCCCCGCTCCCGACAGCGGGGTTCCATCTCCACCAAGCGCACCCCCGGAATGGCACGCGCGATCTCCCGCGGCTCCTCGTAAATCCCGTTGTGGCGTCCCAGGTAGCACGAGTCGTGGTAGGCCAGGGTGGTGGGGACGGGCTTGACGGGGCGCAGTTTCCCCTGCCGAATGAGGGCGGCCACAAAGGTGGTATAGTGCACCACCTCGCCCTGCCAGCCCAGTTGGGGATACTCGTTGCGCAGGGTGTTGAAGCAGTGGGGACACAGGGTGAGGATGGTCTTCACCCCGTAGCGCTGGAAGGTCTGGATGTTCTGCTGGGCCAGGGTCTGGAACAGATACTCGTTGCCCATCCGGCGGGCGGGGTCGCCCGTGCACACCTCCTCATCCCCCAGGATGGCGAAGCGCACCCCCGCCCGCTGCAGCAGGCGGGCAGCGGCGCGGGCCATCCCCTGACTGCGCTGTTCCAATGCCGCCGTACACCCCACCCACAGAAGCACATCGGCCTCGGGATCCTCGGCCAAAGTCTTCACCCCCAGACCCTTGGCCCAATCGGTGCGGGTGAAGGAGGTGCCCCGCCAGGGATGCCCCCGCGTCTCCATGCTTTGGAGAGCCTGCAAAGCCGTCCCCGGAATGGACGACTCCTCCAGCACCAGGTAACGGCGCATGTCCACGATGTGGTCAATGTGCTCAATAAACACGGGGCACGCCTCCATACACGCCCGGCAGGTGGTGCACGACCAGATGACCTCCTCGGTTACGGCGTCCTGCACCATACGGCGCGCTGGAGGGGGGGGCGCTGTCCCCTGGGCCTTGGCGGCCAGAAGGGCGGGGGCCCGCTCCTCCATATAGGCCTTCAGGTCTTGGATAAGTTTGCGGGGCGACAGGGGCTTCCCGCTGGCCCAGGCGGGGCACTGGTCCTGGCACCGCCCGCAGTTGGTGCAGGCGTCAAAGTCCAGCAGCCCCTTCCAGGTGAAGTCGGTGATGTCGCTGGCCCCGAAGCGCTCCAAAGCGGTCAAATCGCCCATAGGGCGCAGAGCACCCAGGGGGCGGTGGGAGCGGAGCACCGCATTGGCGGGGCTGACCAGCATATGCGTGAACTTGCTGAAGCGGATGGCGGCGTAGGCGATGGCCCCCGCGTAAACGCTCACATGGAAGGCATAAAAGATGCGGTGCAGGGCCAGTTGCCACCCCTCCTCCATCCCCTTGAAAGGGAGGGAGAACAGGAGACCGATAGGCTCCATCCAGCGCTTTTCCGGGGGATTGGCCGCCCACCGCAACCCCTCCACCAGGAAGCCCGTGAGCACCAGCACAGCGATAAAAGACAGCACGACGCCGTCGTCCAGAACGGTGTTCAGGCGGGGCGGGCGCACCACATAGCGCCGATAGGCGGCCATACCGACACCGATCATGGTGAACAGCCCGCCAGCGATGTCCCAGACGAAGGCGGTGTAAGTGCGGATATAGGCGGTGGGAAACTCAATGCGCACGAAGGGGGCGATGTACTTATGCCAGTTGAACTCAATGGCCCCCAAAGTGGTCGCGATGACCAGAAAGGTGGCGCCCCAGAAAAGAAAGAAGTGCATCAGCCCCGCATACAGTTCCTTGCGCACAAAGCGCCGGTGCCCGAACAGGTCCAAAAACCCCAGCCGCAGGGAGCGCCACAGCCTGTCCTTCCAGGGACCCAAGTCGGGATTGGGTTTCCCCAGTCGCCAAATGCGCCACCGCCGATACAAGGCCCAGGTCAGGAAGCCAGAGGCCACCAGCAGAGTAAGGTAGTTCAGCACCCCCCACAGGGGATAGCCAATGTTCCAGAACTCTGGACGGCCAGGGAGTTCGGACATAGCGTCTCCTTCCACAGGCTGTTATCAGTCTAGCAAAGGGGACACAGGGGGGCAAAGCCCAGCCCTCTGAGCCCACCGAGAGGGTTCCCGTATAATAAGGGGTTAGGGATTGCACTCCCCCACTAGGGGCACACGGTGGCCTATGCGGTAACGGATCTCCACTGCCATATCTTGCCCGCCCTGGACGATGGGCCTGAAACCCTCCCCGAAGCCCTGGAGATGGCCCGCCTGTTGGCCCAGGAGGGTGTGCACACAGTGGTGGCCACACCCCACGCCCGCGAGGTGGAGGCCGCCGGCGGACGAGAGGCCCTGCACCAGCGGATAGAAGCATTCCGCCAAGCGGTGGCTGAAGCGGGCATCTCCCTGACGGTGGTGATGGGAGCAGAGCACTTTTTCCTCCCCGACCTCATCGGGCTGGTGGAGCAGGGCAAGGCTATCTCCCTCAACGGCTCCCGCTACCTGCTGGTGGAGATGGACTTTGTCCACTATCCGCCCTTTGCGGAGCAGGTGGTGTTCGCCCTGCGTCTGCGGGGTATCACGCCCGTGCTGGCCCATCCCGAGCGGCAGGCAGTGCTCCAACGTCAGCCCCAGCGCCTGCGGCGGTTGGCCGAGTTGGGCGTCCTCTTTCAGATTACGGGTGCCAGCCTTCTGGGGGGCTTTGGTGGGGCTGCCCAGCGCACTGCACAGGATATGCTCAAAGAGGGCCTCGTCCACGCCATCGCCACCGACGCCCACCACGCCCAAGGCCCTCGCGCCCCCCTGGTACGCCCAGTTATGGAGGTCGTTACACGCTGGGTGGGGCAAGCCGGAGCCCAGCGCCTGTTCAGTGCCAACCCCTCCGCCATCGTCCACAATGGAGAGGTGGAGACGCCCCCCGTGCCCCCACAGCGGGGGCGCCTGGTCTCCCTTTTTAGACGGGAATGAGCATTCGGCATATCCAACGGGAGGGGGAGCACACGCTGATGACCACTCACTCCATTTTTTCGCCTCGCCTTCCATCGGGAGGGCCTTCTTCTTTCTCCCCTCCTCGGTGGGGGTCTATAGGTCTTCTGGTGTGGGGGCTTCTGCTGCTGGGCACAGCGTGTCAAAGGGGGGGTGCTGCGCCCCCAGCAGCCGTTGCTCCCCCGCCCCAGGCCCAGATCATTCAACGGGAGGCTGCGGCCAGCGTGGTGATTCGCCCGGTGGAGCCCCTCGGGGTGGGACGCCTCGAGCCGGTGCCCCGAGAAGTGTTGGCCGCCCCTGGGGAGACCGTTCCCCTGACTGCACTGGTCTATGATAGCCAGGGTGCCCCCATTCTAGATGCCACCTTCCGCTGGCGCATGGCCGACCCGACCGTCGGCTCCGTCAGCCCGGGGGGGATCTTTCAGGCGGGGATGCGCCTGGGGTCCTATCCGGGAGCCATTGTGGTAGAGGCCCGCTCCCCCCGCCTGGGGCCGACGGGCTTCGCCCGCGCGGAGGTGAGCGTTACCATTGTGCCGGCGGGGCGCACCCGCACGCCTGTGAAGGTGCAGGTGGCCCCCCGCCAGGTAGAAGTGCGCCCTGGGCAGAGCCTTTTCCTGGTGGCCTACCCCGTGGACGAAGCCGGTATCCCCGTGCCGGGGGTGCCCGTGGAGTGGGAGGTGCTGGATAGCCGCGCCGGCACGCTGACAGTGGCGGGCAAGTTCACAGCAGGGCAAGAGCCGGGCATTTATCCCCAGGCCCTGCGTGCCCGTGCGGGGCAGGGCTTGGTCAGCGAGGCGGTAACGGTGCGCATTCTGGACCCGGTGTTAGCCCCGCCGCGGGTGCAGGTGTCGGTGCTCCCCACAGTGGCCACGGTGCTCCCCAACGAAACCCTCCTTTTTCGGGTGCTGGTGCTGGACGAGACGGGGCAGCAGTTGCCTGTCCTGTCCACGCAGTGGGAGGTGCTGACGCCCCAGGCGGGCCAGATTAGCCCCACCGGGCGCTTTAAAGCGGGGTCCCAAGTCGGGAACTACCCCGAAGCGGTGCGGGCCACCGTCCGCTATCGCCTGGAGGGGCGCGAGGCGACCGCCACAGCCATCGGGGGAGTGGTGGTCATCGCCCCACCCCAGCCGCCACGTCCAGCAGATACCACAGCCCTAGCCCGCGTGGTTATCGTGCCCCAACGGGTGGAGGTATATCCCGGGGAGGCGGTTGCCCTAGCCGTGGTGAACTTGGACGGCAATGGCCTGCCCATCGCCGAGGTGCCCGTGGAGTGGCGATTGGACACCCCTGAGGCGGGCAGTATTACCCCATACGGGAAGGTCACAGCCGGCTTCACACCCGGGGTGTATACCGATGCCATCCGCGCCCTGGTGCGGGTGCCCACTGCCCAGGGGGAGCGGGTGGTGGAAGGGCGGGCAACCCTAGTGGTACGCGGGCCTTTGGAGCGCCTGCAGGTCATCCCCCCCACGGTAACAGTGCTCCCGGGCCAGCGGGTGCAGTTCCTGGCCGAGGGATATGACGCCTTTGGCACCTTCCTGCCCGGCCTGCGCCTGCGGTGGCGTCTGGAGGACACCAGGGCAGGCACTATCACCGAGGATGGGCTCTTCCGTGCCGGCTCGATACCCGGCTCCTACCCGGATGCGGTGCGTGTCGAGGCGACCCAGCGCTACCCCGTCCGATAGGCCAGGGCCAACGCGCCGGCACCCGCCAGCAGACAATAGACACCAAACAGCCAGAAGCGGCGCCCATCCAGCCACCGCAGGAGCCATCCAATGGCGACCCACCCAGAAACCCCAGCCACCACCGAGGCCCCCACCACCTCTCCCCACGAGGCGGTAAGACTCGGCGATGTCAAGGCCTCCTGGCCCAGTTGGTAGGTGGTAGCCCCCAGGATGGTGGGCAAGGCCAGGAAGAAGGAGAAACGCGCTGCCTGCATAGGGGCCGTGCCGGCCCAGAGGGCGGCGGCGATGGTCATCCCACTGCGGGAGACGCCGGGGAAAAGGGCCAACCCCTGGGCTATACCCACCAGAACCGCCCCCCACCAGCCGGGGGTATCACCGCTCCCCGCCCGGCGCAGACGCCACTGGGTCGCCAGCAACACCACCCCGCTGAACAGCCATCCCACGCCCGTCATCGCCAGGGAGGCGAACCCCGCCTCCACACGGGAGCGGAGAAACAAGCCCATCGCAGCCGTAACCAGAAAGGCGATGCCCACCTGCGCCCAGAACCCCCGCTCCTGCACCAGGGAGCGCACAAGACGCCCCCGATAGTAGGCCATGATGGCCCCCAGAGTCGCCAGGTGCACCGCCGCCTCCAAAGCCAACCCAGGGGGATGATAGTTCAGTAGGTGTTCCCCCAGCACCAGGTGCCCCGAACTGGAGATGGGGAGAAACTCCGTCAACCCTTGCACGAGCCCCAGGACCAGGGCAGCTGCCAACGCGTCCACGAGCCCATCCTTGTCGAAGTATCTGCTCCCAGTATCGCATAGGGTGTGTTACAGGGCGCTCACAGTTCTGTAACAGACAAGCAACACCCCCTGGTCTATGCTGGGCAATAAGGTGCAGGCAATGAGCCGTCGCACGGGATACGGCGCACCCCTTGACAGGCCATGCCCTTTTCCATTAGGATGTGTCCAACACGATGGGCATCTTTCCCCCAATCCCCTGCCCACCCCAAGATGATATAGACTTACCGCCGTCAAGAGGGAGGAGGGTAGCGTAATGAGCAAAGTTCCCCGCACGGTGCTCTTTCTGGCGTTGCTTGGTGTGCTGGCCCTTCTGGTGGCGTGCCGGCCGGCGGCGGCGCCCACACCCACACCGACCCACGCCCCTGCCCCCACACCCGCCCCAGCGGTTGTCCCCACCCCCACCCCCGTAACAGCCCCCGCCCCGGCCCCAGCAGGCCCCACACCCACCCCCTTCATCGCCCCCACACCACGCGTCGTCGTCACGCCTACACCAACGCCTGCCGCTCCCGTTGGCCCCAAGCGCGGGGGCACCCTCCGCTTCGTCCCCCACGCCGACCCCGCCACCCTTGACCCCACCTGGACCACCGCC
>JANXCH010000018.1 GCA_025060295.1 Dehalococcoidia bacterium
GGGAACGGCAAGGGGGGGACGCGATGCTGGAGCGGAAACTGGTGGTGGACGAATCTGCCGGAGGGGCCTACTGTCCCGTGCGGGCGACCCTGGCCCTTATCGGCCAGAAGTGGGTGCCCCACATTTTCCACGAGTTGTCCAAAGGCAAACGGCGGTTCAACGAACTGGCCCAGGCGGTGGGCGGGGTGAACCCCCGCACCCTGAAGGCGCGCCTTACGGCCTTGGAGAAGGCGGGCGTCGTGCGTCGGCGGGTGGTGGAGACCCTGCCCCCCTGGGTGGAATACGAACTGACCCCCGCCGGGCAGGAGTTGGCCCAGGTGCTGGCCGCTTTGGGGGAGTGGGGGATGAAACACCTCACCCCCGAGGTGCTCTCCACCCTGGTGCGGACGGCGTCCCCGCCCACTTCCTGCTAGCCCCCACTCCCCACAACGAAGGGGCGCAGGAGGTACTCCTGCGCCCCCCAAAGCCCAACCCCAGGCGTTGCTACAGGCGCATCCCCTGGGCCACCAGTTCCCGATGGAAGTCGGCGTCGCCGTACATCAGTTCGGCGGCCTTGGCGCGGCGGGTATACAGTTGCAGGTTGTGCTCCTTGGTGAAGCCGATGGCACCGTGGCACTGGTGGGCCAGAGCGCACACCCGCCGGTAGGCGTCGGAGCACCAGGCCTTGGCCATAGCCACCTCCATGCGGGCGTCCTGGCCCTCGCTGATGGCCCAGGCGGCCTGATAGGCGATGTACCTCGCCCCCTCCACATCCACGGCCATATTGGCGCAATGGTGCTGGACGGCCTGGAAACTGCCGATGGGCCGTCCGAACTGGATGCGCTGTTTGGCGTAGTCCACCGTCATCTCCAGGACGCGCTGGGCACCGCCCACCATCCAGCAACAGGTGGCAGCGGCGGCGCGGCGGATGGCCCGCTCCACGATGGGCCAGCCCTGGTCCACCTGCCCCAGCACGGCCGTCCCTGGCACCACCACATTCTGGAAGGTTACCTCGCTCTGTCGGTCGGAGGCGATGGTCTTCAGGAGGGTCTGGGAGATACCAGAAGTTCGGGTGGGGACAAGGAAGCAGGTAATGCCTTGGGTGGGGTCAGCGCCCGAGCGGGTACGGGCGGCCACCAGGAGGGTGTCGGACACATGGGCATAGGGGACGAACAGCTTGGTGCCGGTGAGCACCCAGTCGGTGCCGCGGCGGGTGGCCTGCACCTCGCGGATGCCCTCGGCATCCCAGCGGGCGGAGGGTTCGGTGATGGCGAAGGTGCCGATCAGGTCACCCGAGGCGATTTTGGGCAGGATATCCCGCTTCTGGGCCTCGGAGCCGGCGTCCAGGACAGTCAAACCGAACAGCACCACGGTGGAGAAGTACGGGCCGGGGAGCAGGGCGCGCCCCATCTCCTCCAGCAGGACACACAGGTCCAGGAAGGAGTTGCCCAAGCCCCCATAGGCCTCCGGGAAGGGGAGGCCCAGCCATCCCAATTCGGCCAGTTTCTTCCACATGTCCACCGTATAGCCCTTCTCGTCCTCCTCCATAGCCCGCACATAGGTATGGGGGCACTCCTTCTCCAGGAACTCTCGGGCGCTGTTCTTAAGCATCTGTTGCGCTTCGGACAAGCCCAGGTCCATAAATACACCTCCTCGAATGCTTTGAGCGTTTCACGGCCGGAACAGCACCGCCAGGGTGACGAACACTAGCCGCCCATAGACGCGGTCTATCTGCGGGCGCAGGCTCTCCACCCTGCTGTCCAGGCGTTCCATCTTCCCCTCTAGGCGCTCCACCACGTGGCTATCCATCTCCTGGCTCCGGGCCTTTCTCGTGCCCTCTAGACGCTCCACGTCCCGCTCCAGGCGGACGCCCACCTGCTGGACAATCTCCCGCAGGCCCCGTTCCTGCTGCTGCGCCCCTGGCTCCTATCCCCGGGGCAGACCCAGGCCTCGCATGGCGATGATGTTGCGCTGGACCTCGCTGGTGCCGGCGGCGATGGTGGCACTGAAACTGGTCAGCCACGCCGTCTGAAGGCGTCCGTTCAACTTGGCCCACTTGGAGCCCCGCAGCAGTTGCCCATACGGCCCCATCATGTTCACCCCGAAGTTGGTAACCCTTTGCACCAGCTCGGTGCCGAACACCTTGCTGATGGACGACTCCTTGTTGGGCACCTGCCCCTTGCTTTGCATGTAGGCCACATTGTAGGCGATCATGCGGGCCGTGTGGGCCTGCACATACAGGTCGGCCAGGGCGTTGCGGACGCGGGCATCCTGGGCGAGGGGCCGGCCCGACGGGGCGAACTCGCGGGCGAACTGGGCCAGCTCCTCAATGGTGCGTCGGGCCGAGGCGGAGTAGTCCACCCCCGACCGCTCAAAGTCCAGCAGGGTAACAGCCACATACCAGCCCCGGTTCTCCTCCCCCACCAGGTTCTGCTTCGGCACCCGCACATTGTCAAAAAATACCTGGTTGAAGGAGTGCACACCCGCCATGTTGATGATGGGGCGCACGCTCACACCGGGGGAGCGCATATCCACCAGGAAGAAGGAGATGCCCCGGTGCTTCTCGGCATCGGGATTGGTGCGGGCCAACAGCATAATCCAATCGGCGCGGTGGGCCAGACTCGTCCAGATCTTGGAGCCGTTGATGACATAGTCGTCCCCATCTCGCACGGCGCGGGTCTGCAGGGACGCCAGGTCCGACCCCGACCCCGGCTCCGAATACCCCTGGCACCACTGCACCTCTCCCCGCGCCACCGGGGGCAGGAAACGCTTCTTCTGCTCCTCGCTGCCCCAGATCATCAGGGTGGGGGCCATCATGCGGGTGCCAAAGATATCCCTCCCCGGACAGCGTCCGTAGGACATCTCCTCGTTGAAAATGAGTTGGGTGATGTGGGAGGCTCCCATGCCCCCATACTCTTTCGGCCAGTGCAGGGTCAGCCACCCCTTCTGCGCCAACTTCTTGCGCAGGCGGCGTGTCATCTCCCATTCCTCCTCACCCAACTCCCCCCCGTCAAAGTCGGGGGGCACCTCGGCCTTGATGAAGGCCCGCACCTCCTGCCGAAAAGCCTCTTCCTCGGGGGTGAACTTGAAGTCCATAGCGCCTCCTTGCAAGCAACGCTCCCGCCCTATTGTAACGGGTATGGGTGGACTAAGCAAGGTCAGAAGGTGGGATGCACTGTTGACGAGGAGGTGCCCAGCCACGCGGTCAAGGCTTGGTGCAGGGACGGGGCTGGGGGCAACGGATTACCCCATCCCTCCAGGTGCACCCTCTCCGCCAAGGGGCGCCTTCCCACCCGCACTGGTCCTTCACCCGGATATCCGATAGGGATAATACCAATGGGGCGCACCTGGGGAGGTAAACCTAGCACACGGGCAACCTCGGCGTCTCGGAATGCCCCCACAAAACACGCCCCCAACCCCTCATCCACCGCTGTCAGCAGAATCAGCAGGGATGCAAAAGCCCCATCGGTGATGCAATACCTCTCCCATCCCCGCTGGCCGTAGCGCCAGGTGGTGCGGCGGGCATCGGCGCACACCACGATGACCACCGGGGCCTGGACGATGAACTCCTGCCCCAAGGCCGCCTCGGCTAACTGCCGCTTGCGGGTGGCGTCTTGAACCAGGATAAACTCCTGAGGCTCCAAGTGGCCTGCGCTTGGGGCCCTCTGGGCATATTCCAACAGACGCGCCAGTTTCTCCGCCTCCACAGGACGGTTCTGGAAGGCCCGCACCATGCGGCGTCGGCGCACAACGGTGCCGAATTCCACACCTACCTCCTTGTCCGAGAAGCACGCTCCATCAGCACCCCGCCGGAAAGTGGCGCTCTGCAGGCGTCGGAGGGGGGGCCGGCCGACCCACCAGAGGGCGCACCCTCTCCCACACCCGACGGGCCACCTCCCGACGGGGCAAGGTGGCATCCACGATGCACCACCGGTCAGGCTCCTCTTGGGCGAGGATCAGATACCCCTCCCGCACCCGGCGCAGGAAGTCCTCTCCCGCTGTTTCAAAGCGATCGCTCGTGGTCGGAGGACGCCGACGCAACCCCTCCTGGGGGGGTATGTCTAAAAGAAAGGTGATGTGAGGCACTAGCCCGGCCGTGGCCAATCGGTTGCCCGCCCGGAGAATGTCCAAGGGGATGCCCCGCCCATACCCTTGATAGGCCAGGGTGCTATCCGCCCACCGGTCGCATACCACCCATTGGCCCTGTTCTAGAGCGGGGGCCAGCACCTGACACACCAACTGGGCGCGCGCCGACAGAAACAAAAAGGCCTCCGCCTCGGGAGAGAGGGGGAAAGACGCCCTCTTCAGGAGACGGCGCAGGCGCTCGCCCAAAGGGGTGCCCCCCGGCTCCCGCACCAGGAGGGAGGGAATACCAACCCCCCGCAAGCGGCGAACCAACAGGCGGGCCTGCGTGGTCTTCCCCGCTCCCTCTATCCCCTCAAAGGTAACCAGCCGACCCCTCATCCCCTTGCCCCGAGGGCGACGGGTTGTAGCCGGCTTTGCCGTTGGCCACTAGCCAGGCGCTGGAGCACCGCCTCCACCACACGCACCGTGTTCTCCAAGTTCTCCACATCCAGGAACTCCAGGCGGTCTTGGGGGGTGTGGATGAGGCGGAAGTCGGGGGTGGTCAGAAGGACAGCGGGGATGCCGGCTTGAATAAAGGGGAGGTGGTCACTGGGGGCATCCCGCAGGTTGATGCCGGCGACGGCGATGCCTATCTGGCGACCTGCATCCAGCACGGTCTGTTGCAAGGCGAAATCCCCGGCGGTGGCTAGGCGCACGGCCGAGCCTATCACGTCCAGGTTGAGCACCGCCAGGATACCTTCCCGCTCCTCTGGGGAGAGGGATTGGACATAGAACCGGCTTCCGAACAGGCCCTCCTCCTCGCCCCCGAAGGCGATGAAGCGCAGGGCAAAGGGGAAGGAGTGCTCCCGCAGGCGTTGGGCCAGGGTCAGAAGCGCCCCCGTCCCCGATGCATTATCGTTAGCGCCCGGAACGCCCTCCACGGTATCGTAGTGGGCCGTGAGGAGAACGACCCGCGCCCCCGGGGGTGTTCCCGGCCGTTCGGCGATGATGTTCTGGCTGGGGTAGTCCTGGCTCCATACCCGCACCCGCAGGCGCACGGTCCCTTGCGCCAGCAGACCCTTGAGGCGCTGGCCCTCCTCCTGGCTAATGCTCACCACAGGTAGGGGAGCGCTATGCTGCAATGCTCCCTGGAAGAGGCCGGGCTGGTTGTTGGCCACCACCAGCGCCACCGCACCCGCCTCGGCCACCGCCTGAGCCTTCTCCTGGAAGGTGATGCTTCCCCGGTCGGCCAAGGCGATGCGCCCCCGCACCCCTTCAGCGGGGAGGTCCTCCCGTCGCGCCAGGCCCACAAACACCACCTCACCCTCCACCTCCCCCTCGCCCGAGCGGAGCATGTGGGCGTTCTCTATGGTCCCGGGGGTGGGAGCAAGAACCACCACTTCGCTATGGGTCAGAGTTACCGGGAACTCTTGCGTGCGCACCGCATAGCCCATCTGGGCCAGGGCCTCTTGTAGGAAGGCGGCCGCCTGCCGCTCCCGTCCCGACACCGTATCCCGTGGGGAAAGCGCTACCAACCTCCTGGCCCATTCCAGAACCTGCTCGCCCAGGGGGAAGGAGGCGGGCGTGGGCGAGGGGACAGGGGTATGGGCAGGGGTGGGCGTAGGGGTGGGCAGAGGGGTTGGGGTAGGGGGAGGAGTCGTCCGCTGACACGCCCCCACCAGCAGCAGGAGCACCCCCAGCAGGACGAGAGAAGCCAGACCCCGATGACGCTTCTGCATACCCCTAGCCTACGCCAGTTGGGGGCACGGGTCAATGGCCTCCGGGGGCTTGCGGCGTTTCGTCCACAGCACCACTTCATGAGCGCGGGGAAGGGCCACCAAAGGCATAACCTCCCCTTTGTCCGTAGTGGAGTGGCACCCTCGTGCCTTTCCGTTGACGGGGCGTCGGCATGCCCCTACAGTGGGGCTGTGGGAGCGGTCGCCACGCGCAGAGAAAAGGAAATGCGCGCCTGAAGCACACCCCTTCCCGATTGCACTGGCCGGGTCAATACTGCGGCCTTACCGCCACAGCATCCCCAGCAGACCTCGTTTACGCATCTGGGCCAGGCGCTTCATGAGCGCCTGCATCTCGGCGAACTGCTTCAGCAGGGCGTTCACTTCCTGCACCGTCGTCCCGCTCCCCTTGGCGATGCGCCGCCGACGGGAGCCGTCGATAATCTCCGGATGCCGCCGCTCCTGGGGCGTCATGCTCAAAATGATGGCCTCAATCCGCTTCAGATGCTTCTCGTCCAGTTCCTCTAGGGGTATCTTCCCCTTCATCTGGGCAAAGCCGGGCAAATGCTCCAACACCTGCTGTAACGGCCCCATGCGGCGTAAAGCGCGCAGTTGCTCCAAAAAGTCCTGCAGGTCAAACTTAGCCGTCTCCAGTTTGCGTTGCAGTTCCCGGGCCCTCTGCTGGTCCACGGCCTGCTGGGCCTTCTCCACAAGGGAGAGCACATCCCCCATCCCCAGAATGCGTTGGGCCATGCGGTCGGGGTAAAAAACCTCTAAGGCGTCGGGGCGCTCCCCCACTCCAACGAACTTGATGGGCACACCTGTTACTGCTGTGATAGACAAGGCCGCCCCACCCCGCGCATCCCCGTCCAGTTTGGTGAGGATAAGGCCCGTCAAACCTAGGCGCTGGTGGAACTCCCCGGCGGACCGCACGGCATCCTGGCCTGTCATGGCATCCAACACCAGGAGCACCTCATGGGGGGACAGGGCCTCCTTGATAGCCTGCACCTCTGCCATCATCTCCTCGTCAATGTGCAGACGCCCTCCCGTGTCAAAGATGGCCCAACCCACCCCCAACTGGCGCGCCTTAGCGAGGCCGTTGCGAGCAACCCCCACAGGGTCGGTCGCCCCCGCTTCCGCATAGACGGGGATGTCCAACTGCTTGCCCAAAACCTGTAGTTGCTGGACGGCGGCGGGGCGCTTCAGGTCGCAGGCCACCAATAATGACCTCTGGCCCCCGTTGCGCCGCAGGTAAAGGGCCAGTTTGGCGGCGGTGGTGGTCTTGCCCGAGCCTTGCAGGCCCACTAGGAGCACCACCGTGGGCGGTTGGGGGGCAGAACGCAAACGGTGCTCCCCCGCCGAGAGCACCTGGGTGAGTTCGTCGTAGACGATCTTGACCACCTGCTGGGCGGGGTTGATGCCCTGCAGCACCTCCTGACCGATGGCCCGCTCCCGCACCCGGGCGATAAAGTCCCGCACCACCTTGAAGTGCACATCCGCTTCCAGCAGGGCCAGGCGCACCTCCCGCAGGGCCTCGTCCACATCCCGCTCAGTGAGCCGTCCCCGGTTGCCCAGGCGTTGGAAGATGGCGGTGAGTTTTTGGGTGAGGGCTTCAAACATGCTCTATTCCCGCCTTCCATGCTAGCAGGGACGCTCTGTTTTCTGCCAGCACGCCCCCTTTCGGTTGCTCGGCACGCCCCGTAGGTGCCCACCTGATCCGCGCCGAGCATCCCCCTGCGGCCGTTTGGGGCGAAGGGAAAAGGACAACACCCCCACCACACACGGGCGGTGGGCTTCCGGATGCATACCCCTGGGCGAGGTGGGGAAAACGATCCTAGTCCGAGGAGGGGAGTTTGCGGGGCTGTTGGACGGGCATTTCCTGCCCGCAACAGGTCAGGGCACCGTCCCCTGCCTTAGTGCACAGGACGATGGTGTTACAGACAGGGCACTCGTAGCGGCGTCCCAACTGAATAGCCACAGGGCACCCTCCTCCACACGGGGACTGACGCCTCTGCAGGCGCTGTCTGCCGATATCATAAAGGGCGGGGGCGGTGCCGTCAACGCCCCTTATCCCACTGCCCTCCCCGACAGCACGCGGCCCCGTCTAAAGCCCACAAGGTATTGACAAACACCTCTGGCCTGGGTATGCTATGGTGTTACCCACAGAGGTTGCCCGCCAAAGGAGAACCTAACAACGGTGCTTCCCCTTAAGCGCCGGTGCGTTTCGTTGGCCACCTGCTCTTAACTGCGAGGCGCTGGCCACAGGGAGCTTTTTTTGCCTGTTGTTGGGCTGGTGCGGGCTTCTCACTGGGGGACAGAGGGGCGGATGGGTCTCCATCCCACCTATGTGCAGAAGCCTGGCTCTGCCGGGACGGCGGTAGCCTGCACCTTTCGGGGGAAACACACACTGCATGACGGTGCACTGGTATGTGCTCAAGACCAAACCGCGTGCCGAGCGCCTGGTGCAGGAGACGCTCGCCCGCTGGGGCATAGAGCACTACGCCCCGATGATTCTCCGCCCCTATGGGGCGCGCCGCACCAGCGAATACCTGTTCCCTGGGTACATCTTCGTGCGTCTGGACAACTCCTCCCCCCAGTGGCCACTTGTGCGGTGGGCACCGGGCGTCGCCTACTTTGTGGGGCAGGAGCGGGAGGCCATCCCCGTGCCCGACGCTCTGATAGAGCATATCCGCCGGCGCACCGAGGAGTGGAACGCAGGGGGCTACCAACGGGCTTTGCAGCCCGGGGAGAGGGTCAAAGTAACAGAGGGACCCTTCGCCGGCCTGGACGCTATCTTCCAGCGCTATCTGCCCGCCCGCCAGCGCTGTGAGGTGCTCCTGCACATTGTGAACCGCTGGGTGAAAACAGAACTCCCTGCTCCTGTCCTGCGCCCCCTTCGCACCACCTTCCGCGTGGGGAACCCCCTTGACGAAGGCTCCACCGCCTGAAACGGCCTCCCTGCCATCTCCCCAGGCCAGTTCGGCCATGCGCCTCCTGGAACGCATCGGCGCGCGGCAGGCCCGCATCGCCGTCATCGGCATGGGGTATGTGGGTGTGCCGTTGGCTGTCGCCTTTGCCGAAGCGGGCTTCCCTGTGCTGGGTCTGGAGAAAGACCCCCGTCGCGCCACCGCCCTGCAACGGGGCGAGTCCTACATTGACGATATCCCCTCGGCGCGCCTGGCCCGTGTCCTCGCTGCGGGCCACCTGCGCGTTACCTCCGACCCCTCCCTTTTGGCCTCGGCGGATGCGGTGCTCATCTGTGTGCAGACACCCTTCTCGCCCACGGGCGAGCCTGACATCTCCGCCATCCGTGAAGCGGGGGAAGCCGTTGGTCAGGCCCTTCATCCCGGGATGCTCATCGTCTTGGAGAGCACCACCTACCCTGGCACCACGGTGGAGGTGCTCCTCCCCCTGCTGGAGAGGAGCGGCCTGCGGGTGGGGAGGGACGTCTTCCTGGCCTACTCCCCCGAACGCATTGACCCCGGCAACACGCGCTGGACACTGCACAACACGCCCAAGGTCGTGGGTGGGGTTACGCCCCAGTGTGGGGAGGTGGCCTGCGCCCTCTATAGGGCAGTAACCGCCCAGGTGGTGCCCGTCTCCTCTCCCACCACCGCCGAGTTGGTGAAACTGCTGGAGAACACCTTCCGTGCTGTGAACATCGCCCTGATCAACGAGGTGGCCCTGATCTGTGAGCGCTTGGGTGTGGATGTGTGGGAGGTCATTGAAGCAGCCAAGACCAAACCCTTCGGCTTCATGGCCTTTTATCCTGGACCCGGCGTGGGGGGCCACTGCATCCCCAAGGACTTCCGCTTCCTGGCGTGGAAGGCCCAGGCGTTGGGGTACACCTCCACCCTGCTTGCGGAGGCCCACCGTATTAATGGGGGGATGCCCACCGTGGTGGTGGAGAAGGTGGCCCAC
>JANXCH010000019.1 GCA_025060295.1 Dehalococcoidia bacterium
GCCTGCAGTTCCCGCCACCGCCGCATGGCGCGCGTCTCCACCGAGGCTAACAGGAACACCTTCAACGGCGCATCGGGGAGCACCACCGTCCCGATGTCCCGCCCCGCCACAATGATGTTCCCCTCCTGGGCCAAAGCCCGCTGGCGGGCCACCAAAGCCCGCCGCACCCCGGGCACCGCCGACACCTGGGACACAATGGCCTCCACCTGCGGCAAACGTAGAAAGGGGGTAACATCCTGCCCATCCACCAGCCAGCGTGGGTCGGGGCCATTAACCAACTCAATGGTCAGGGTGTTAGCCAAAGCCGTCAGGGCATCCCCATCGCTCGGGGAGATGCCCCTCTGCCACGCCGCCCACGCCACCGCCCGATACATGGCCCCCGTATCCAGGAAACGCCACCCGAGGCGCTGGGCCAGAGCCTTGCCCACCGCCGTCTTGCCCGCTGCCACGGGCCCGTCCAAAGCAATAATCCGCTTCACCCCTTCTGGGGCGTATAATAGCATAGGCACGCCCCACACCCTACAAGACCCGCACCCCCACCAATACCCCAGCCAACCCGTTCACCACAGGCCCCAACAGGCGGGAGAAAAGCCCCAGCCCCAGCAGACTGTCCACCAACAGGAGCACCAGGAGCACGCCCGGCCCCCACGGCTCCAACCGCACCAGCACCTCCGCCCACCGCTCAGGCACCAGGCCCAACACCACCCGTGAGCCGTCCAGCGGAAAGAAGGGGAGCAGGTTGAACGCAGCCAAAAAGATGTTGTAGATCACGATGAAGCCCAAAACCAACGCCACCAGCGCCTCCCCTGTGGTGGGATAGAGCACCCCCCAACGCGGGAAATCCAGAAACCCCGTCCTGAAGGGCAAGGCCGCCGCCGCCGCACACAGGATGTTAGAGAGCGGCCCCGCCCCCGCCACCACCGCCATCCCCTGGAAGGCGCGCTGCCCAAAGGCCAAGGGGTTCACCGGCACCGGCTTCCCCCATCCAAACCCCACCAGAAACAGCAACAGGGTGCCAATGGGGTCCAAATGGGCCAGGGGGTTCAAGGACAAACGCCCCTGGCGCTGGGCCGTGCGATCCCCCAGGCTGGTGGCTACCAAAGCGTGGCTGAACTCGTGCACCGTCAGGGCGACGACTAGAGCCACCACCGTTACCCCCATCAGCACCCCGAACAAGATCGGGTCCTCCCGCAGGAGGGGAAGATAGCGAAACAGCATCCCTTTACCCTCGTTGCTGAGCCTGGGCCAGGGCCTGCCGCCACTGGCGCCGGCGCTGACGCACCCGGAAGACCGTCCACAGCATCCCCAGGGCTGCCCGCAGAGTGGGCATCTTAGAGCCTCGGGCCGCGAAGTCCCATTCCACCGGCACCTCCGCAATCGTCAGGCCCATATCCAGGGCCAGTGCCAGCATCTCCACATCAAAAGCCCATCCCCGCTCCTGGAGATGGGGAAGCAGACGCTGCACCGCTTCTGCCCGAAAGGCCTTGGCCCCGCACTGGGTATCCCGAAAGGGCAGGCCCACCACCACACGCACCATCTGCCGAAAAACCCACGCCGCTACCCGCCTCCGCCAGGGAGGCGGGCGCAGACGGCGCGCCCCGGGGATGTACCGGCTGGCGATGGCGATGTCCACCTGGGCTAAACGCTCCAGAAGACGGTAGGCCTCCCGTGGGCCCACCATGTTGTCGGCGTCCACGAAGGCGACCCGCTCCCCCTGGGCGCGGGCCAAACCCTCCCGCACCGCTCCCCCCTTCCCCAACCGCTCGGGAAACACCACCCACCGCACACGTCCCCACCGACGCGCCGCTTCCTCCACCACGCCCAGGGTGTTGTCCCGACACCCATTCAGCACCACTAGCACCTCAAAGGACCGCCCCAGCTCCGTGAAGGACGAAAGGTAGGCCTCCAAGGTGGGGCCGATGCGCCGCTCCTCGTTGTAGGCGGGAATCACAATGGTGATGTCCACGCTGTAGCGGGCCTCCCCTGCCAAGGTAGCACATGGGCACCGCATGCATACAGAAGAGCTTTCGCCCCCAACCCCTGCCTCCACAGGTACAACCCCCCCTTGACACCAGCCCCGTGGGGCGCAATACTTTTTATAGCACTTGTCCCAATACCATCCTCACGCACCGCAGGAGGCAGTTATGGACATCCTCTACCTCATCGGGCGCATTCTGTTGGGGGGGTATTTCCTCGGCGCTGGCCTTAATCACTTCACGCGCCTAGCGGGCATGGCCGCCTACGCCCAGAGCAAAGGCGTGCCTTTCCCCACCCTGGCAGTGGCGGGCACAGGCGTACTGCTCCTGCTCGGGGGGGCCAGCATTCTCCTGGGTTTCCTGCCCCAAATCGGGGCTATCCTTCTGCTGGTGTTCCTGTTCCCCGTAACCTTCTGGATGCACCGCTTCTGGCAGGAAAAGGACGAGATGGCCAAAATGAACGAGACCATCAACTTCACGAAGAACTTGGGGTTGGCGGGGGCGCTGCTGGCCCTCCTGGCCCTCACCTGGACGCACGGGGCCGGCCCCTTTAGCCTCGTAGACCTCCCCCGCTAAGTACTGCCCCCAAGGGGATTCGAACCCCTGATTTCCGGCTTGAAAGGCCGGTGTCCTGGGCCTCTAGACGATGGGGGCCTGCACTTTTATTATCCCACGCTAGGGATATAAAGCCAACTGCTCCAGCCCCTCCGTCTCGGGCAGGCCGAACATCAGGTTCATATTCTGCACCCCTTGCCCTGCCGCCCCTTTCACCAGGTTGTCCAGAACGCTAATGACCATCAGACGCTCCATCCGCAGGTCCAGGGTGGGGAAAATCATGCAGTCGTTGTTGCCCAGGGTGTGCTTTGTCATGGGGGAGGCGTCCACCACCTTCACAAACGGCTCACCCCGATAGAACTCCCGATACAGGGCGCGCAGTTCCTGGATGCCCTTCTGCCCGCTGGGTAAGGCCCCCGGGCGCAGGGGGGCATAGCAAGTGCACAGGATGCCCCGCGTCATGGGAATCAAATGGGTCACGAAGGTAACACGCGGCGTATACCCCTCGGGGGCCACCCGCTCCAGTTCGTGGGTAATCTCGGGCAGATGGCGATGCCCCTCCACCGAGTAGGCCATCACATTCTCATTCACCTCGGAGAAGTGGGTGAACAGGGACAGCGACCGCCCCGCCCCCGACACCCCCGACTTGGCATCCACAATGATGTCCCCCGTGATGAGGCCGTGCCGGACGGCTGGTGCTAGAGCCAGCACCGCCCCTGTGGGGTAGCACCCCGGGTTGGCCACCAGCCGCGCCGAAGCCACCTCCTCCCGATGCAACTCCGTCAGGCCGTACACCGCCTCCTCCAGGTACTCCGGGCAGGGGTGGCGTATCCCATACCACTCCTCATACTCCCCCGCCTTCAGGCGAAAGTCGGCACTGATGTCTATCACCTTGATTCCCGCCTTCAAGAAAGGCAGGCAGGCCTCGGCGCTGGCCTTCTGGGGCAGGGCCGAGAACACCAGGTCCACACTGGCCGACACCTCCTTCTCAATGGTCAGATTGAGGCTGGCCAGGTGGGGGAACACCTCCCCCAAAGGTTTGCCTGCCTCACTGCGCCCTGTGACCGATACCAGACGCACATGGGGATGGCGTGCCAGGATGCGCGCCAGTTCCACCCCTGCATAGCCCGTCACATTGATGATGGCGACCTTCACGATGACCTCCTGACGCAACAGAATAAGGGAAGCCAGACGGGCAGAAACGGTGTGTGCGGCTAGCCGTGCGGCTAGCCTCGGATGCGCTGGGCCAGGGTGCGCCGCAGTTCCAAGAGGGCGTGCATCACCGCCCGCCGCTTGACGAGAGCACGGTCGGGGGGATGCCGCCCCTGGAGGGAGCGGCTCCCTCCCTCCCAGGCGATGCCGATGAACACCGTCCCCGGGGGCTTGCCCTCCAGCGGGTCAGGGCCGGCCACCCCCGTGATGCCGATCCCAAAATCGGCCTTGAAGGTTTCGCGCGCGGCGCGGGCCATCCCCTCCGCCACCTGGGGGCTCACCACCCCATGCGCCTCAATGAGGCCCCTGTCCACCCCATGGGCCACCTTCGCCTCGGCCGTGTAGGTTACCGCCCCCCCGCGGAAGTACGCCGAACTGCCCGCCACATCGGTGATGGTGCTGGCCAGCAATCCGCCCGTGCAGGACTCCATCACCGCCAGCGTCCACCCCTTCTCCTTCAGCAGGGCACCCACTTGGCGCTCTGGCGTATCGTTATCCACACCCCAGATAATTGGCTCCAGGCGTTGGCGGATGGCCTCCTCCACGGGCGCAATGAGCGCCCACGCCTCCGCCTGGGTGGGGGCGCGCGCGATGAGGCGTAGGTGGATGCCGTCGGGCTTGGCGTAGATGCCCAGGTAGGGGTTCTCCTTCCCGAAAAACTCCTTCACCTGCTCTCCCACCGAGCCTTCAGGCATGCCGAAGGTCTTGATGGTGCGGGTGAGAATCACGGTGCCCCGCGCCTTCTGGTGAAGGCGGGGGGCAACCTCATGGGTCCACATGTGCTCCATTTCGTGGGGCACGCCCGGCATGCACACGATAACACGCCCGTCCCGCTCCACCCACCAGCCAGGGGCGGTGCCCCGGGGATTGGGGAGAGGTGTGGCCGAGGGGATGCGCATAGCCTGCTTGATGTTGCTCTGGGCCATGGGCACACCCCGCCGTTGAAAATACGCCTGCAGGTGGGCCAACAGGCTTTCGTCCACCACCAGAGGCTCCCCAAGCACCTGGGCAATGGCTTCGCGGGTCAGGTCGTCCTCGGTGGGGCCAAGGCCGCCCGTGGTCAGGACGACGTGGGAACGCCCCAGGGCTTGGCGCAGGGCATAGGTCAGATCGCCCATATCGTCCCCCACCTGGGTTACCCAGCGCAAGGTGATGCCCAGGGCGGGCAGACGGGCCGCCAGCCAAGCGGCGTTGGTGTCCACAATCTCCCCCATCAGCAGCTCCGTGCCGATGGAAAGGATTTCCGCCAATGTCTGCGTGGCGCCCATGCCATCCCCTTCCTACGGCTATGGAGTATACCCCTTCGGGGGGAGGCGTGCAACGGGTCATGCCCCCTGTCGCACCCGGAGGGGGATTTATCTTGTGCCCTCCCCTGCGCCCAGGAGCGCCACCTCCCGCAAGTAGCCCTCCCGCTGGCGCTGGGCCTGGGCGGTGTCCCACCCCAAGAGCTCCCCCATCTCCCGCACCACCGCGTCCAAAGCGTCCAGCCCATAGCACGGGGATAGGCCCATAAGGGTGCGCCGTAACAGGAAGTCCCCTGGGGTGAGCGCCCACTCGCTCTGAACGGCGTGGTGCACCTGGGCCAGAATGTGGGGGTGGTGGGGGCAGAGGGGCTCCCCCAGACGGGGGTTGCGGGCGACCAGCAAAGCCACCTCGGCCGAGCGCTCCCCATACAGGCGAGCCAAGTGGCGCGCCGTGGCAGGGGACAGGTGCGTCTGCTGGCGCAGGAAGGCCTCTTGCACAGCCAGCCACGCCTGCCACTCCCCCCGCGGGGCACCGGGGAACAAGGTGCGATAGGTGGACGACTCCGTGTTCCAATCCAGCAGGGCGCAGGCCCTGTCCACCACCTCTCGGGCGATGGCACGGGCGGCGGTGGCCTTGCCCCCCAGGATGGTGAGCAGACCCCCCAGGCCCTCCCGCCCGTGGTCCAGAATGCGATGCTGGCGCCCCACATCGCTCTCGCGGCGGGCGGGGCTGTAAGCCAGCGCCCTCACCCCCGCATAGGTGGCGTACAGGGGCGCATCGCGGACGGCAGGCACCACCAGGGAGGCGCCCTCCCGAAGGTACTCCACATCCCCCGCATCGGCCACGGCCTGAGACGGGTCGCCGCTAAACGGGGTATCGGTGGTGCCCACCAGGGAAAACCCCTCCCAAGGCAGAACGAAGAAGAGGCGTCCATCCCGCGGAGAGAACAGCACCAAACCGTAGCGCGTCAGGTGAGGCAGAAGCAGGTGCACCCCCTTGGACAGGCGCAATAGCGAGCGCCGCCGCATGGGGAAAACATTCCCCACCCACGCCTCGGCCCAGGGGCCGGTGGCGTTGATCACCACCCGCCCCTCCACCTGCCCCTGTTCCCCTGTCAACCTGTCCTCCACCTCCAGGCCGTATACGCGCCCCCTGCGGGCCAGCAGGCCCCGCGCCCGACAGCGGGTGAGCACCACCCCACCCCTGCTGGCGCAGGCCAGGGCGTTCTCCACGCACAGGCGCTCCATAAACGGAGCCTGGGCGTCATAAAAGAGGTAGCCCCCCTCCAGGCCTTCGGGGCGCAAGGATGGCTCCTCCCGCAAAAGGGCCTCTCGCGACAGCCAGCGCTTCCCCGGCAGGGAGCGGTCAAAGGCCAACATGTCGTAGAGAGTCAGGCCCAAGCCCAGCCATGCCCGCCCCACCCGCCCTCCCCGATAGACGGGCACCAGAAACGGCAGAGGTCGCACCAAATGGGGAGCGGTGCGCAGGAGCACCTCCCGCTCGTGCAAGTCCTGGCGCACCAGGCGGAAGTCCAGGTGGGCCAGGTAGCGCAACCCTCCGTGGATGAGGCGGGATGAGCGGGCGGTGGTGCCCCAGGCCAAGTCCTCCTGCTCCACCAGGGCCACCGACAAGTTGCGCAGGGCGGCGTCCCGGGCGATGGCAGTGCCCACAATGCCCCCGCCGATGACCACCAGGTCAAAGCGCCGCCCCGTCAGAGCGTCCAGGCGTCCCACAGGGCCTCCCCAAGGGGGACATCCCCTTTCAGGGTAGCATGCCCCGCCGTCAGAAGACGCCCCCTCCCCCTGCCGCACACCCCCACACCTCCAAGGTTGACAGCACCCCCACATTGCCCTATGCTGAGGGGGAAAGTGCCAGCAGGATTACTTGTGACGGTGTGAGCAATGCCCAAACGCACCTACCAGCCCAAGCGCCGCCGCCGCCAGCGGGTACACGGCTTCCGCGCCCGGATGGCCACCCGGGGCGGGCAAAAGGTGCTGAAGCGCCGCCGCCAGGCCGGCCGCTGGCGTCTGGCGGTATAGCCCGCCCCCTGCGCCCCCAACGCCTTACCCACAAGCGGGATTTTGACCGCCTCCAAAAGACAGGGCGAACTTACCATGGGCGGTTCCTGTTTATCCGCACCGCTCCCAACGGAGAGCAGACCGTGAGGGTCGGTTTTGCCATCGCCAAACGGCTGGGCAAGGCTGTGGAACGCAACCGCCTGCGCCGCCGTTTGCGGGAAATTCTGCGCCTTTCCCCCCTTACCCCAGGTTGGGATATCCTGGTGGTAGCCAAAGGCGACGCCGTGCACCAGACCTATCACACCCTCCGAGACGATGTGGGGCGCCTGTTGCGCCAGGCGGGTATTCTGGGCGAGGGCTAGCATGAAAGGCTTCGTTCTGTGGGCCGTGCGCTGGTACCAGCGGATAGGCTCCCCATACCTTGGGGGGCGGTGCCGCTATGATCCCTCCTGCTCCCATTACGCCCTGGAGGCTATCGAACGGCACGGCCTAACCAAAGGCTTCCTCCTGACCCTGTGGCGTCTGGTGCGGTGCGCCCCCTGGGGGGGATATGGGTACGACCCGGTGCCCCCCGTGGGGGCGTGGCGCTTTCGCCCGCCCCCTTATCCTGCCGACGAGGGTCAAACGCCATGACGCGCCTGCTTCCCCTGCTCCTGCTCTTGGGTGTCCTCCTGGCGGCGTGTGCCCCGGGGGCGGCCTTCATGCCCCGGGGATGGTCGGGGGTGGCCGTCGACCCCACAGGGGAGGTCCTCCTGGTCAGCGAGGGGAAGGGCATTCTCCTGGCTCTGGACGCCGTGGACGGCAAGGAGCGGTGGCGCTTCCCCGCCAGCAACGGGCGCGCCGCCGACCAGCCCGGCCCCCTTTATAACGCCCCCGCCCTGGGCCAGGGCCTCGTCTACTTCGGTGGGTGGAGTGGCAAAGTCTATGCCATCCGCCTAGCCGACGGGAGCATGGCCTGGTCGTTCCCCACCAAAGGCCCCCTCATCGCCAGCCCTGTGGTGGCCGGCTCCGTGCTCCTGGTGGCGTCCACCGACGGCTTCCTGTACGCCCTAGACGCCCAAGACGGCCGACGCCTGTGGGAGTTTGACGCCAAGGGGCGCATCTGGTCCACCCCCGCCGTCGCCCAGGACACCGTCTACTTCGGCAGTATGGGCAAAAAGGTGTTCGCCGTCGCCTTGTCCGATGGCACCCTGCGGTGGAGCCGCACCCTCGGCGGAGCCATCCTCAACCCCCCTGTCCTCGCCGACGGCAAGGTGTTCATCGGCTCGGTGGACCGCACCCTGTATGCCCTGGATGCCACCAGCGGGGAGGTGGTGTGGAAGGCTGTGGGGGACGGGTGGTTCTGGGCCAGCGTCGCCGTGCAGGGGGATACCCTCTTCGCCGCCACCACAAGCGGGAGCGTTTATGCCCTGGATGCCCGCACCGGCCAGGAGCAGTGGCGTGCCCAGGTGGGGGGCGTGGTGGTCTCCCCCCTGCTCCTGACCCCCCAAGGGGTTCTGGTGGCCACCGACCGCGGGCGGGTGCACATCCTGCGCACCACCGATGGACGGGAGGTGTGGCTCTACGATATGGACACCCCCATTCGGAGCGTGCTGGCTATGTCTGGCCCTATGGCCTATGTGGTGGGGATGGACGAGACTTTGCGCGCCCTCAACACCGCCCGCGGCACCGTCCTGTGGAACAAGACCCTCAAGTAGGATGGAGGCACCCTCCCACGCCACGGATAAAAGACAAGGGGGTGCGGTAAGCCCCCCGCATAGGGAGGCGCAGTCGTGGTGGACTTTACCCGCTACATCCCCCCCAATGCCTCGGCGGAGATGCGTCGGCGCGTCAGCAAAGCCCTCTCGGTCAACCCCTCCCGACGCCCGGGGGGCGAGGTGCTCTCCACCCCAGCCCTGGTGATGTTGATGGAGCGCACGGCGGTGCGCGCCTGCCAGAGCCACCTGCCCCCGGGCTTCACCACGGTCGGCTACCATGTGGACATCCGCCACCTGGCCCCTTTGCCAGTGGGCCAAGAGGTGCGGGTGCTGGCCACCCTCCAGGCCCTGGAGGGCAACAAGCTCACCTTCCGCGTGGAGGCCTACGGCCCCGACGGAAAGAGAATCGGCGAGGGCACCCATCGCCGGGCCATTATCCCCATCCGGGAGCGCTGACGCCCCCCTACAATAATAGGGACAGGAGCCCCCATGCCCCCCAGTGTAGAGATCGTCATCCCCGTCTACAACGAAGAGCGGGACCTCCCCCGCTGTGTGCGCACCCTGCGGGAGTTCCTGGCCCAGGGCTTCCCCTACCCCTGGCGCATCCTCGTCGCCGATAACGGCTCCACCGACCGCACCCTGGCCATCGCCCACGACCTGGCCCGCCAGCACCCCGACCAGGTGACCGTAATGCACCTCCCTGAAAAGGGGCGGGGGCGCGCCCTCAAGCGCGC
>JANXCH010000020.1 GCA_025060295.1 Dehalococcoidia bacterium
CCTCCCCCTTCGCCTTGGTAGATTCCCCTACACTTGACCCCTTTCGCCTTTTGTGTCTACCATCTCCCCAGAGGCCTCCTTTCGGACGGTGGCATGGCATCCTTATCCCAGCAACCGCCGCGCCCCCTGGTGGTGGGCACCCGGGGCAGCCCCCTGGCCTTGGTCCAGGCCCAGCAGGTGCTCCAGCGCCTGCACGCCTTAGGCGTCCCGGCCACTCTTCAGCCTATCCGCACCAGCGGGGATAGGGGTCAGCGTCGGGGAGTAGGTGTGTTCGTCAAGGAGCTGGAGGAGGCCCTCCTGCACGGGCAGGTGGATCTGGCGGTCCACAGCCTCAAGGATATGCCCACCCAGCAACCGCCCGGCCTGCGCATGGCCGCCGTCCTGGAGCGGGCTGATGCCCGCGATGCTCTTGTGTCGCCTTTCGGCTCATTAGACCGTCTCCCCGCCCGAGCCCGTGTGGGCTGTGGAAGCCCACGCCGCATCGCCCAACTGCGCGCCCTGCGCCCAGATTTGGACTACATCCCCATCACGGGCAACGTGGATACCCGCCTGCGCAAACTGGACGCCGGCCTCTACGAGGCGATTGTGCTGGCCCTGGCTGGGCTTCTCCGCATGGGGTGGGAAGGGCGCGCCACCCAGGTGTTCTCCTTCGCTGAGATGCTCCCTGCCCCCGGTCAGGGCGCCATCGCGCTGGAGGTGCGGGAGGGGGATGCCTACGCCACTCGCCTGGCCCAGGCCCTCAACCACTGGCCCACTTGGTGGAGTGTCCTTGCGGAGCGGGCCTTTTTGCGCGCGTTGGGCGGGGGATGCCGTGTGCCCATCGCCGCCTATGCCCATGTCCAGGACCAGCGCCTTGTCCTGGACGGCTTGGCCATCACCCCCGACGGGCAGACCTGCATCCGCGGCCAGGTGGAGGGTCTCCCCGCGGATGCCGAAGCGTTGGGGGTGGCCCTGGCCCAGGACCTGCTCCGCCGAGGGGCCAACCGCTTGGTGGGAAGCCCGGTATGACAGCCTCCAAACCACTTCACGGTTGGCGTATCCTGGTAACTCGCCCCGAGGGTCAGGCTCATACCCTGGCCCAGCGCTTGCGCTCCCTGGGCGCCCAGCCCCTCCTGCTCCCTGTTATGCGTATCCTGCCCCCCGAGGACTGGTCGGCGGTAGACGACGCCCTGCGCCGTGCTTCCGCCTTTGACTGGATCGTGTTCACCAGTGTCAACGGGGTGCGGTACGGCATGGAGCGCCTGGGGGCTTTAGGCTTCACCCCGGACTCTTTGAGCACCGTGCGCATTGCTGTGGTGGGCCCGGCGACGGCCCGCGCCGTCCAGCGCTGGGGGCTGAAGCCCGCCGCCCTTCCCCTTGAGTTCCGCACTGAAGCCATCGCCGATGCCCTGGGCGACGTGGAGGGACAGCGTATCCTCCTCCTACGGGCAGAAGGGGCACGTCAGGCCCTTGTCCACATCCTCAAGGAGCGGGGGGCGCAGGTAACCGAGGTGGGCGTCTATCGGGTGCTCCCCGTCTCGGACGGAAGGGGTGTGGAGCGGCTCCTGTCTCCCGTGCCGGATCTGGTTACCCTGACAAGCCCCTCCACCGCCCGAGCCCTCGCCGCCCTTGTCCGCTCCCTGCCGTTCCCTCTCCCCTTAGAGCGCCTGCCGGCCGTGTGCATCGGCCCTGTTACCGCTGCTGCCGCCCGGGAGGAGGGCTTCCCCGTGGTGGGCACGGCCCGACGGTATGTGGAAGAGGGTTTGGTGGAAGCCGTGCTGGAGGCTGTCCAGCGCCTCAAACCGCCCATTTGGTGGACGGAGGTGGGTTATGACCCTGGTCACCAGTAATGCAGTTGCCCCAGCCGATCGCCTGCGCCGTCTACGGCGCACCCCGGCCCTACGACGCCTGGTGCGGGAGACGACCCTTACCCCCGCCGACTTCATCTACCCCCTCTTTATCTGTCCCGGGGTGGACAGGGAGGAGCCGGTGCCCAGTATGCCCGGCATCTCCCGCCTCTCGGTGGACCGGGCGGCTAAAGAGGCGGAGGAGGTGGCGCGTCTGGGCATCCCCGCCGTGCTCCTGTTCGGGGTTCCCCAGGAGAAGGATGCCTTCGCGCGCCACGCCTACGCTCCCCAGGGTTTAGTGCCCCAGGCAGTGCGCAAAATCAAAGAGGCGGTGCCCCACCTGGTGGTGCTCACCGATATCTGCGTCTGCTCGTATACCGACCACGGACATTGCGGGGTTGTCCGCAACGGCACCGTGGACAACGACGAGACCCTGACGATACTAGCCCGTATGGCCCTGGCCCACGCCGAGGCGGGGGCGGATATCGTTGCTCCCAGCGCCATGATGGATGGGCAGGTGGGGGCTATCCGGGAGGCCCTGGACAAGGCGGGTTTCCAGGAGGTGGCCATTATGGGCTATTCGGCCAAGTTCGCCTCAGCCTTTTACGGCCCCTTCCGGGAGGCTGCGGATTCCACCCCCCAGTTCGGTGATCGCAAGGCCTACCAGATGGACCCGGCCAACGCCCGGGAGGCTCTGCGGGAGATTGAGCGGGACATCGTGCAAGGGGCTGACATCGTGATGGTGAAGCCCGCCTTGGCCTATTTAGACATCATCCGGTGGGCACGGGAGCGGTTTGACCACCCCTTGGGGGCCTACAATGTGAGTGGGGAATACGCCATGCTCAAGGCGGCGGGGCGTCTGGGGTGGCTCAACGAGCGGGCGGTGGTGCTGGAGGTGCTCACCGCCATCAAACGGGCTGGGGCCGATTGTATCCTCACCTACTTCGCCAAGGACGCCGTGCGCTGGCTGCAGGAGGAGGGCTAACGGATGTGTCCGCAACCCTTCTCCACCTCCTGCCCTCAATGGTAGTATGGAAATGCTATGTCCCTAGCGAAACGTCCTCTGGCCATTGCCGTCATAGGTGGAGGTAATGCCGACGCCCAGAGCATGGAGTTGGCCTACCAGGTGGGCAAGGCCCTGGCGCGGCGCGGGGTTGTGGTGGTGTGTGGGGGCCTCACGGGAGTGATGGAGGCGGTGTGCCGGGGTGCCAAGGAGGCGGGGGGTATCACAGTGGGCATCCTCCCCGGCCACGACCCTCAAGAGGCCAACCCCTATGTAGACATCGCTATCTGCACAGGGATGGGGTATGCCCGTAACCCGTTAGTGGTGAAGTCTGGCCAGGCAGTTATCGCTATTGACGGCGCCTACGGCACTCTCTCCGAGATCGCCCACGCCTTGGCGGAGGGGATTCCCGTAGTGGGTTTGCATACTTGGATGTTCAGCGTCAACAACCAACCCGATAACGCCATCGTGCGCGCCTCTGACCCGGAGGAGGCTGTGGAGAAGGCCATCGCCCTGGCCCGACGAGGGCAGCGTGCCCCGACTCCTCGTGAGGGGATGACCCAGTGAGCGGTCCTGTTATCGCCGCCGTGCACGCCCGGGAGGTCCTGGACTCCCGAGGCAACCCCACCGTGGAGGTGGAGGTCGCCCTGTCCGACGGTGCCTGGGGACGGGCACTGGTGCCCTCCGGAGCCAGCACGGGTCGCCACGAGGCTCTGGAACTGCGGGACGGCGACCCCAAGCGCTACGGGGGTAAAGGTGTGCGCCGCGCCGTGGAGCACGTCCGCACCCTGCTGGCCCCCTTGCTCATAGGCCGTTCCCCCTTTGACCAGGATGCCATAGATCGCCTCTTGCTCCAGGCCGATGGCACCCCGAGCAAGCAACGCCTGGGGGCTAATGCTTTGCTGGGCGTCTCCCTGGCGGTGGCCCATGCCGCCGCCGCCTCTCGGCGTCTGCCCCTGTACGCCTACCTGGGTGCAACGGAAGAAGGGGTGCTCCCCGTGCCCCTGTTCAACATCCTCAACGGGGGCAAGCACGCCCACGACTCTACCGATTTTCAGGAGTTCATGGTGGTCCCCGCGGGGGCTCCCACTTTCGCCGAGGCCCTGCGGGCGGGGGCGGAAATCTACCACGCCCTCGGACGCTTGCTCCGCGAGGGGGGCTATAGCACCAATGTGGGCGACGAGGGCGGGTTCGCCCCTAGTTTACCGTCCAATCGCGCCGCCTTTCAGGTGGTGCGGGAGGCCATCGCTCTAGCCGGCTATCGCCCCGGGGCCGATGTCTGGGTGGCGTTGGACGCCGCCGCCAGCGAGTTCTTTCATAATGGGCGCTACTCCCTGCGCCGTGACGGTCTGGTCTGCACTGCTGCCCAACTGGTGGATTACTATGAATCCCTTCTCGGGGATGTCCCCCTCCTCAGCCTGGAGGATGGGCTGGCCGAGGACGACTGGGAGGGGTGGGCCCTCCTGACCCGTCGCCTGGGAGGGCGCCTGCAACTGGTGGGGGACGACCTGTTCACCACCAACCCCCAGCGTATTCGTCAGGGGATACAGCGGGGTGTGGCCAACGCCCTCCTGGTGAAGCCCAACCAGATAGGGACCCTCTCGGAGACGCGGGAGGCGGTGCGCCTGGCCCAGGGGGCGGGCTGGGGGACGGTCATGAGCCACCGCTCGGGCGAGACGGAGGACACCACTATCGCCGACCTGGCAGTGGCCTGGGGGACACAGCAGATCAAGGCAGGTGCCCCCGCCCGAGGGGAGCGCACCGCCAAGTATAATCGCCTCCTGCGCATTGAGGAGGCCCTGGGGAACAGAGGACGCTACGCCGGCCTGCAGGCTTTCCCCCATCTGCGACGGGGGCCGGGTGCTACTTCTTCTCCTCCATAGGTTGGCCGTGGCAGGACAGGGGGCTCTTCTGGCTGGGCCCAACGCGCGTAACGATCACCTCGGCGCCACAAACCTTACACACATACCGCTTGCCAGTCTGGTTGAAGGGCATCCTGACCCCTCCTGGCCCTGAAAAAGTGTGTTCTCCCTCAAGGGTAGCGCGGAGAGCGCGCAGGCGCAACCGCCGGCCTAGATGGGGCACAAGGTGCCAGCGGGACATCCGCCCCCGTATTCGGGATGCACCAGCACGAAGGGGATGACCTCCCCGTGCTTCACATCGCCCCCCAGATAAAGCACCTGCTGGCTCTTGCTTCCATAGCGATACACTGTGATGCCTTTACATTTCAGTTCCCACGCCAAGAGGAAAGCCGTTTTGACATCCTCCACTGTTGCATCGTGGGGGAGGTTGATGGTCTTGGAGACGGCGTTCTCGGTGTGCCTCTGGAAGGCGGCCTGCATCCGCACATGCCATTGGGGAGCGATGTCAAAGTCGGTAACGAACAGACGACGCAGGTCGGGGGGCAAGTGCTCCATGTCGCGGATGGAGCCTTTACGGGCGACCTGCTCCCATAAGGCGTCAGAGGCCACACCTCGCGCCTCTATCGCCTGGCGGAAGGCGCTGTTCACTTCCAACAGGCGCATCCCCTCCATCGCCTCCCGCACATAGACCAGGGCGAACAGAGGCTCAATGCCCGAGGAGCACCCCGCGATGAGGCTCAGTGTGCCGGTAGGGGCGATGCTGGTAACGGTGGCGTTGCGCCGGGGGGTGGCACCCACAGTGTCCCATCGGCTCCCCCGAAAGTTGGGGAAGGGGCCACGCTCCTGGGCCAGCAGACGGCTGGCGCGGTCGGCCTCCTGGGCGATGAAGCCCATGACCTGCTCGGCCATGCCCACACCATCGCTACTGTCGTAGGGGATACCTAAGGCAATAAGGGTATCGGCCCAGCCCATGACCCCCAAACCCACCTTGCGGTTGGCACGGGCGGCCTGCTCCAATTGGGGGATGGGATAGCGGTTGACCTGAATGACATTGTCCAGAAAGCGAATGGCCCAATGCACCGTCTCCCGCAGCCGTTCCCAATCTATCTGGCGGTTTTTGACATAATGGGAGAGATTAATGGAACCTAAGTTGCACGACTCGTAGGGGAGAAGGGGCACCTCCCCGCAGGGGTTGGTGGCCTCAATGGTGCCCACATGGGGCGTCGGGTTGTGGCGATTGATTTCGTCTATGAAAATGATGCCCGGGTCGCCTGTGCGCCACGCCTGGGTGCAGATGAGGTCAAACACCACCCGCGCCGGCACGCGGCGCACCTCTTTGCCCGTGCGAGGATTGACCAAAGCGTAGTCTGCCCCGGTGGCCAAGGCGTCCATAAAGGCATCGGTGATGGCCACAGAGATGTTGAAGTTGGCCAGCACCCCCTCCTGGGCCTTCGCCTGAATGAACTCCAGGATGTCGGGATGGTGAACGCTCAAGATGCCCATATTGGCACCCCGGCGCTTGCCCCCTTGCTTGATGACCTCGGTGGCCGTGTCATAGATGCGCATAAAGGAGACCGGCCCCGAGGCCATGCCACCCGTGGAACGCACTCTATCCCCCCTGGGGCGCAGGCGCGAAAAGGAGAAGCCCGTCCCCCCACCCGACTGGTGCACCAGAGCGGCGTGTTTGAGGGTATCAAAAATGGATACCAGGGAATCCTCTATGGGGAGGACGAAGCAAGCGGAGAGTTGGCCCAAAGGGGTGTCGGCGTTCATGAGGGTCGGGGAGTTGGGGAGGAAGTCCAGGCGGAGCATCATCCCCAGAAAGCGCTCTTCCCATCTCTCCCGCTCCTCCCGGCTTGCTCCAAACTCCTCCTCCGCCCGGGCTATGGCCCGTGCCACCCTTTGGAACATCTGGAGGGGCGTCTCGATGACGCGCCCCTCCTCGTCCTTCAGCAGGTAGCGCTGTTCCAACACTTTGACGGCGTTGACCGAGAGTTTCAGTTCGTCTAGCCCCACGCCCAGAAGTCTTTTGGCCTGGCGCATCTGGGCCCTCTGCTGGCGATAGAGGATGTAGGCTTTGGCGGCTTGCGCCAAGCCGCTCTGGATCAGCACCTCCTCCACAGTGTCCTGCACCTCCTCCACATGGGGGATGGAGCCGTAAGGGAGGCGTTGGGCGAGGCGCTGAACAACCTGGTCGGCGAGGCGGTGGGCTAGATCACTGTCGGGCGTGCCGACGGCGGCCAGGGCTTTCCCGATGGCCGTGGCGATGCGCTCGGGGTCAAAGGCTTCCAGGGGGCCGTGGCGCTTGCGGATGAAACGAAACGGGGCGTGCGGGGCGTGCATGGGCTCCTCTCCCCCTTGTCTCACAGCCTAGCATAAGCGCCGTGCGCCCCCATCGCCCTGGGCCGTGGTTCGGTCTGAGGGGCGATGAGTGGGGGCGTGTCGCTAGGATCGCACCAGCACTTTCTGGGCGATGGACTCGGGGATTTCCTGGTAGTGGTGGAACTGTAAGGAGTAACTGGCGCGCCCCTGGGTGAGGGAGCGGAGCACCGTGGCGTAGCCGAAGGTTTCGGCCAAGGGCACCAGCGCCCGGATGATGTGAGTGTCGCCCACTCCCTCCAGGGACTGCACTTGGGCACGGCGGGCGTTCAGGTCGCCCAGCACATCCCCTAAGTATTCCGCGGGGGTAACCACCTCCAGGGCCATAATCGGCTCCAACAGCACGGGGGTGCCCCGCTTGAGGGCCTCCCGCATGGCCATACTCCCCGCCACCTTGAAGGCCATGTCCGAGGAGTCCACAGGGTGGTAACTGCCATCCACCAGGGTTACCTTGACATCCACCACCGGGTAGCCGCCCAGAACACCATTTTCCAAAGCCTCGCGGACGCCCTGCTCCACCGCAGGGATATACTCTTTGGGGACGACGCCGCCCACGATACGGTTCTCAAACTGGAACCCGCTCCCGCGGGGCAGGGGCTCCACCTCCAGCCACACATGGCCATACTGCCCCCGCCCCCCGGTCTGACGGATGAAGCGCCCCTCCACCCGCACGGGCTGGGTGATGGTCTCCCGATAGGAGACCTTGGGGCGTCCCACCCGCGCCTGGACGCCAAACTCCCGGCGCATGCGGTCCACCAGCACCTCCAGGTGCAGCTCCCCCATACCCGAGATGAGCGTCTCCCCTGTTTCGGGGTCGTAGCGCACCTTGAAGGTGGGGTCCTCCTCGGCCAGACGGCGCAGGGCCGTGTCCAGGTGCTCCTGATCGGCCTTGGTGCGCGGTTCCACCGACACCGAGATCACCGGCTCGGGGAAGCGGGGAGGCTCCAGCACCAGGGGGGCATCCTCCAGGCAGAGGGTATCACCGGTGAAGGTATTCTTGAGGCCGATGACGGCTCCGATGTGTCCCGCTTCGAGGGCCTCCACATCCTCTCGGTGCTGGGCGTGCATGCGCACTACTCGTCCCAGGCGCTCGCGAAGGCCCTTGCTAGCGTTGTAGACCACCGCCCCGGCTTTGGCTACACCCGAATAGACCCGGATATACACCAGACGCCCGATATACGGGTCGGTCATCACCTTGAAGGCGAGGGCGCACAGGGGCTGGTCGGTCCGAGGGAGACGTTCCACCGTTTCGCCTGTGCGGGGATCAGTGCCTTTGACAGGAGGCATATCCAGAGGAGAGGGGAGGTAGGCCACGATGGCGTCCAGGAGGGGCTGGATGCCCTTGTTACGCAGGGCTGCTCCGCACAGCACGGGCACCAAAGTGTAGGAGAGGGTAGCGCGGCGGAGGGCTTGATAGATCTCCTCCTTAGAGATCGGGACCCCCTCCAGGTATTTGGCCAGAAGGGCATCGTCGGTTTCGGCGACCCGTTCAATGAGGCGTTCCCGCCACTGGCGAGCCCGCTCCTGCACCTCCGGGGGAATGGGCGCCTCCAGGGGAGGTTTGGGCTCGTCGGTGTCGTAGATATAGGCCTTCTGTTCTATGAGGTCCACGACGCCCCGAAAAGCGCTTTCGGCCCCGATGGGGATTTGCACGGGGACGGGGCGCACTCGCAGGCGATGGGCGATCATATCCACCGTGCGGAAAAAGTCGGCCCCTGTGCGGTCCATCTTATTGACGAAGCAGATGCGGGGGACGCGATAGCGGTCGGCCTGGCGCCACACGGTTTCGGTCTGGGGTTGAACGCCCGCTACGGCGTCGAAAATGACCACCCCCCCGTCCAGAACGCGCAGACTGCGCTCCACCTCAGCCGTGAAGTCCACGTGTCCGGGGGTATCAATGATGTTGATGTGATGGTTCCGCCAGTAGCACACCGTGGCGGCGGCGGTGATGGTGATGCCCCGCTCCCGTTCCTGGGGCATCCAGTCCATCACAGCGGTGCCGGCGTCCACCTCCCCGATTTTATAGGTGCGGCCGGTAAAGTAGAGGACACGCTCGGTAACAGTGGTCTTGCCCGCATCAATGTGGGCGATGAATCCGATATTGCGGACGAGCTCCAAGGGCACAGAAGGGGACATAGGGGTCTCTGCTCCTCTAGAGGTGGGGAGATTACCACCGGTAGTGGACGAAGGCGCGGTTGGCCTCGGCCATCTTATGCAGGTCTTCGCGGCGTTTGACCGCCGCCCCCTCACCCTTGGCGGCGTCCAGGATTTCGGCGGCCAAACGCTCCTCCATAGGGCGGCCTTTGCGGGCGCGGGCGGCTTGCACCAACCAGCGCATGGCCAGGGAACGCCCGCGCAGGGGGTGAACCTCCACCGGGACTTGGTAAGTGGCTCCGCCCACCCGGCGAGGCTTCACCTGGAGGAGGGGGGTAGCGCGGCGGATGGCTTCCTCTACCACCTCCACGGGGTGGCGGTTGGCCTGGTTCTCGATGCGCGCCAATGCCCGGTAGACGATGCGTTGGGCAACGGTCTTCTTGCCCCGTTGCATGACCTTGTTGATCAGGCGGGCAATGGTCTCGCTATTGTAGATGGGGTCGGGTTTGACGGGTCGGGGTTCTGCCCGATGGCGACGCATCCTGGCTACCCTGCTGTGCCTTCGGCGGGAGTGGCACCCTTCTTAGCCTTTTTAGCACCGTATTTGCTGCGCCCCTGGCGGCGATTGGCCACCCCTGCGGCATCAATAGCACCCCGGATGATGTGGTAACGCACCCCTGGCAGGTCGGGGACGCGCCCTCCACGCACCAACACCACCGAGTGCTCCTGGAGGTTGTGGCCTTCGCCCGGGATGTAGGCGGTGATCTCTACACCGTTGGTCAGGCGCACGCGGGCGATCTTACGTAGGGCGGAGTTGGGCTTCTTGGGGGTCATAGTGCGCACCACCGTGCACACCCCCCGCCGCTGGGGTGCCCCCACAGGGTCGTAGACCCGTTGGTTCTTCAGGGAGTTGTACCTAAAGTGTAAGGCTGGAGCCTTGCTCTTGGAACGAGAGCGGCTCCGCCCCTTCCGCACCAGTTGATTGATAGTCGGCATATGTCTCCCGTTGAGGGGAATGCTCTGAAGTTACTGTAGCAAACGGTTTACGCCTCGTCAATAGGCGCAGGGAGGCCTGGTGTGCGTGGAGGCGGCGGATGGCGGGAACGCGGGCGCTGTCCCCCTGAGCGTCGCCCGACGACACAACTCCCTGGCCCACCCCGCTTGACAAATCCCTCCCTTTCTGTTAGGGTATGAGGCACACAGCGACCACAATATCTTGTGGCACATATGTTCTAAACCACAACTTACTGGGTGCTGTTTCAGACGCGGGTTAGCCAGTGTTCGGACACTGGTAAAGGGGTAAGGCTATGCGCTGTCCTCGCTGTGGGCATCCCGACTCCCGGGTAGTGGACTCCCGGGATGCGGAGGAGGGCATCCGCCGGCGCCGAGAGTGTGCCCGGTGTGGTCTGCGCTATACCACCTACGAGCGGGTGCAGACCACCGCCTTGCTGGTGGTGAAGCGGGATGGACGGCGGGAGGAGTTCAACCGAGAGAAGGTGAAACGGGGCATGCTCATCGCTTGCACCAAGCGCCCTGTGCCTGTGGACGCCATTGATAAGGCGGTGGAGGCCATTGAGCAGGACCTGCAACGCTTGGGGCGGGCGGAGGTGCCCTCGTCCCTTATCGGGGAGATGGTGATGGAGCACTTGAAGCGCTTGGATCGAGTGGCCTATGTGCGCTTCGCCAGCGTCTACCGCAACTTCCAGGATGTGGGGAGTTTCCGGGAGGCGGTGGATGCCCTCGAGGGGGAGCAGGCCAAGCCCCCCGCCGGCCAGTTGCCTTTGCCCCTGGACGGGAAAGTTCCCCGCCGCACCAAACACCTGCGCTAGCACCCCACGCTGATGCCGTCAGCACGGTAAGGAGGGAGGTATGACCGTATCCGTGTCGCCTGCTGTTAGCCCCATCATCGCCCCAGAGTTCCGACAGCGTCTTCTGCGTGCCCTGCAGCAAGCCCATCTCACCGCCCCGCCCAAGCACCTGGACCTCACCGACAATGCCCTGCGGGTCCTGCAGGCCCGCTACTTCCTGCGGGACAAAAACGGGCAGGTCAGTGAAGACGCTCAGGGCATGTTCCGCCGGGTGGCCCGCGCCATCGCCCAGGTGGAGACCCTTTACGATCCTAAGGCCGATGTGCAGGCCCTGGAGGACGCCTTCTATGGGATGATGGCCCGCCTGGAGTTCCTCCCCAACTCCCCCACCCTGATGAACGCGGGCACGGGGGCCGGCACCCTCTCGGCCTGCTTCGTCATCGGCTTGGAGGACACCATGGAAGGCATCATGGACACGGCCAAGCACGCCGCCATGGTGCAGAAGTTCGGCGGGGGCACCGGCTTCGCCCTCTCCAAGATCCGCCCCAAGGGGGCTCCCATCTCCACCACCCACGGCAAGGCGTGCGGGCCGGTGGCAGTTCTGCGCCACCTGTCGTCGGTCTCCAAACTGGTTACCCAGGGCGGGAAGCGGGACGGGGCCAATATGGCGGTTATGGATGTGCGTCACCCCGACATCATGGAGTTCATCACCTGCAAGCGCAAAGAGGGGGAGATCCATAACTTCAACATCTCTGTGGGCGTGGACACGGAGTTCATGGAGAAGGTGGAGCGAGGGGAGGACTATGACCTCATCGACCCGCGCACGGGCCAGGTGGTGGGCCGCCTGAATGCTCGGAAGGTGTTCAAGGAGATTGTCTACGGGGCGTGGCTGAACGGCGAGCCGGGGATGCTCTTCATGGACCGCATCAACCAGGACAACGCTACCCCCCACCTGGGCAAAATCATGGCCACCAACCCCTGCGGGGAACAGCCCCTCCTGCCCTACGAGTCGTGCAACCTGGGGTCTATCAACCTGGCCAAGTTCCTGCGCTACACCCCCGACGCCGTGGAGATCGATTGGGAGCGCCTGCGCCAGACTATCCGCTTGGCGGTGCGCTTCTTGGACAATGTGATTGACGCCAACAAATACGCCATCCCCGAAATTGAGCGGATGACCAAACTGACCCGCAAGATCGGTCTGGGGATTATGGGGTGGGCTGATGCCTTGTTCCGCCTGGGCATCCCCTATGACTCCGAGGAGGCTCTGGCCCTAGCGCGGCAGGTGATCTCCTTCTTCCGCCGCGAGGCCGATGCTATGTCGGCTGAACTGGCCCAGCAGAGGGGTCCTTTCCCCGCCTTCAAGGGGAGCATTCACGACAAGCCCGGCGCTCCGCCCCTGCGCAACGCCTGGCGCCTAAGCATCGCCCCCACTGGCACCATCTCCATGATCGCAGGGTGCTCCTCGGGCATTGAGCCGGTGTTTGCTCTGGTGTTCCGCAAGCACAACATCTTGGGGGGCCAGACCCTCTACTACATTGACCAGACCTTCGAGGCCGTGGCGCGGGCCGAGGGCTTCTACAGCGATGCCCTGATGGAGCACTTGGCCATGGGCAAATCCCTCCAGGAGCGCACCGAGGTGCCCGCGTGGGTGCGCCGCCTGTTCGTTACCGCCCCCGACATCAGCCCCGAATGGCACGTGCGCATGCAGGCGGCCTTCCAGGAGTTTGTGGATTCGGGTATCTCCAAGACCATCAACTTCCCCAATAGCGCCACGCAAGAGGATGTGTGGCGGGCGTATATCCTGGCCTGGAAGCTGGGATGCAAAGGCATAACCGTCTACCGTGCGGGTAGTCGGGAGCAGGAGGTGCTCACCGCCGGCACGACGAGCAAGCCCCAGGAGGCGGCCGCGGCCCCGCCTTCAGGGACCCCCCAGCCCTATCTGCGCCCTCGGGAGCGCCCCGTGGTCATGACCGGGCGCACCGAGCGCATCCGCACCGGGCACGGGAACATGTATGTAACCATCAACTCCGACGAGCAGGGGAGGCCTTTTGAGGTGTTCGTGGCGTTGGGTAAGGCAGGCGGATGCGACAGCGCCCAGCTGGAGGCCATCGCCCGTCTGGTCTCCCTGGCCTTGCGGTCGGGTGTGGACCCCCAAGCCATTGTAGAGCAGTTGCGGGGGATTACCTGCTGCCCCGCCTGGGACGGGGGGGTGCAGGTGAAGTCGGCTCCCGATGCCTTGGCGCTCGCCCTGGGGCGGGCCATCGGGAAGGAGCCCCCGCGCCCCGAAGCCATCCAGCCGTCGCTCCTTCCACGCAACGGCGACCACCAGAGGCCCACGGGCAACTGGGGGGTGTGCAAGAAGTGCAACGGCCCTCTGGTCTACCAGGAGGGATGCCTGACCTGCCGGGCATGCGGGTATAGCGAGTGCGGGTGAAAGGAGGTAACGATGGAGTCTCCAGGAGCATTACTGTTTATAGGAGGCCTGCTATGGACAAGTCTGGGGGGAGGAGGGTGGTTGTTGTTTCGCACCCCGTGGTTTGGTATAGCGGGTAGCCCCGGCGCCGTGCTTATGGTCCTCGGCGCATTCTTGTACACGGCCTGATTATCAGCCCAGAGGGCCCATAACTGGGGCAGTATCTCTGTGGCGGCGCCCCAGATAAACGCCTAGAGAGCCGTCCATAGGTTATGCGGGATCGCCCCTGGTGCCGACGGTGTGGGAACCGTAACGACGCGATGGCGGGTGTGTGCCACCGCTGTGGGGCGCCTTTGCGCCCGCCTAAGGCCACGGCGAAAAAGGCCAAAAAAACACGGCGTCACCCCCCGGAGAGCATAGGAGACTGGCTTGCCCAGGACTCCCACGCAGGGGGGGCGAGCCTCTTGCCGGTAGACTGCATCCTCTGCGGGGACTGTCGGGAGATACTTCCCCAATGGCCCTCCCAAAGCGTGGATATCATCATCACCTCACCCCCCTACAACTTCGGGCTGGACGGCTACGACCGCTATGAGGACACCCAGGATTGGGAGGCCTACTTCGCCACTCTGGGGCAGGTGTTTCACGAGTGCGCTCGTTTATTGAAGCCGGGGGGGCGCATCTGTGTGGTCGTCCAGCCTCTCTACTCGGACTATGTGCCCACCCACCATCGGGTCGCCCGCCTATTGGAGCAGGCGGGCCTGCTGTTCTACGCCGAAATCCTCTGGGAGAAGCACAACTACAACGCCAAGTACACGGCGTGGGGGAGTTGGAAGAGCCCCCGTATGCCCTACTTGAAATATACCTGGGAGTTTGTGGAGGTGTTCGCCAAGGGCTCCCGCAGGAAGCCCGGCCCCCAGGACGCGGTGGACATCACTGCCGAGGAGTTCAAGAGGTGGGTGCGGGCGCGGTGGGACATCGCCCCCGAAAGCCGGATGCGCATGTTCGGCCACCCCTCCATGTTCCCGGAGGCGCTGGTGGAGCGCTTACTGAAGCTGTTCAGTTATCGGGGGGATGTGGTGCTGGACCCCTTCAACGGGGCGGGGACGACGACCGTGGTGGCTGCGCGGCTGGGGCGTCGGTATATCGGCATAGACATCTCGGAGCGCTACTGCCAGGTGGCGAGGGAACGGCTGGCGCAAGCGGCTCTGGGCATGCGCCCCGCCCTTCTGCTACAGTAGGAGCGTCGGGAGCGTGCACCATGCCCATGCCCATCCTCATCACCATGGGTGACCCCAATGGCATTGGGCCCGAAGTGGTGGCCAAGGCTTTGGCGGATCCCCCCTGTCCCATAGAGCGGTTGGTGGTAGTCGGCTCACGGCCGGTTTTAGAGAAGGCGTTGCGTCTCGTAGGGGTATCCTTGCACCTTAGGACTATCCCTCGGCTAGAGGATGCGGGTGAGGGGGATGGCACCGTGGCGGTGCTCGACCCCGAGGACTTCTCTCCCGCTGACCTGGCCCCCGGGCAGGTGTCGGCCAAGGCGGGGGCGGCCAGCGTGAACTGGGTGCTCCTATCCGGACGCCTTTGCCTGGAGGGGAAGGCTGTGGGCATGGCCACGGCTCCGATTCATAAAGAGGCGGCCGCCTTGGCGGGCTACCGGGAGGTGGGTCATACGGAGCTGCTGGCACACCTGGCCGGCGCCCCTAAGGTCTACACCATGCTCATGACGGGCCGTTTGCGGGTGGTCCACTTGACTACCCATCGCTCCCTCCGTCGGGCGTGTGACGCCGTGACCCAGGAGGCGGTGCTGGCGGCCATCCGCACCACCCATGCGCACTTCACCCGCTGGGGGATGCCCTCGGCCCGCATCGCTGTGGCCGCGTTGAATCCCCACGCCGGTGAAGGGGGCCTGTTGGGGACGGAGGAGATAGAACACATCGCCCCCGCGGTCGCCCAAGCCCAGAAAGAGGGCATCGCCTGCGTCGGCCCGTTGCCTGCGGACAGCGTGTTCTATCACGCCATTCAGGGGCGTTACGATGTGGTGCTCGCCATGTATCACGACCAGGGGCACATCCCGGTCAAGGTGCACGGATTTGAGCGCAGTGTGAGCGTGAACCTCGGTTTGCCCTTCATTCGTACATCGGTGGACCACGGCACCGCCTTTGACATTGCCTGGCAGGGAAAGGCTCTAGCCACCTCTATGCAGGAGGCCATCCGCACCGCCTTCTCGTTAGGGGTGGAAGGGCGCTTGCCCCTCGCTTAGCCCTTCTTGGGGGCTTTACAGGGTTGCGGGGTTATGGCATAATAACCTTTGGCTCTGTGCAACAGTGGGTACACCAGGAGCAGGGGGCTGTGCCCCCTGCCTCGTTCCTGACCCGGGAAGGGAGCCACCACAGCAAGGGGAGCGAATCCTATGGCTAGACAGCGACCACGCATCCGCATTGTGTTGCGGGCCTTTGACCACCGCATCTTGGACCAGTCGGCCCGGCAAATTGTGGAGGTGGCCGAGCGCACGGGTGCGGTGGTGGCGGGGCCTGTGCCTTTGCCCACGCGCGTAAAGCGTTTCTGCGTGATCCGCTCCCCCCATATTGACAAGGACTCCCGAGAGCATTTCGAGCTGCGCATCCACAAGCGCCTCATTGATGTGCTGGAACCCACCTCCAAGACCCTGGAGACCCTCTCCCGCCTGAATATGCCGGCCGGGGTAGACATCCAGGTGAAAGCTTAGAGGGTGCTATGGCCATCGCTGGTCTTCTGGGCAAAAAGATAGGGATGACCCAACACTTCCAGCCGGACGGACGGCCGGTGGCGGTCACGGCTATCCAGGCGGGGCCGTGCTGGGTCACCCAGGTGCGCACCCAGGCCAAAGACGGCTATACGGCGGTGCAGTTGGGGTTTGAGGAGGTGGGCACCCTCAAGGAGGGGGTGCGCCTGAAGGACCTGCGCCCCGCCGACCTGAAGCCCCTGAACCGTCCGGAGGCGGGGCACCTGCGCCCAGTGGGGCGCCTCCTGCGCCACCTGCGGGAGGTGCGGGTGGACGATTTAGGCGATGTGCAAGTGGGCCAGAAGGTCAGCGTGGACATTTTCCAGCCCGGCGACTTGGTGGATGTGGAGGGGCGCTCCAAGGGGAGGGGCTTCGCCGGTGTTGTCAAGCGCCATCACTTCCAGGGCGGTCCCAAAACCCACGGCCAGAGCGACCGCCACCGTGCTCCTGGCTCCGTCGGCTCCACCACCTTCCCGGGCAGGGTGCTCAAAGGGTTGCGCATGGCCGGGCACATGGGCCATCAGCGGGTAACCGTCCGGAACCTGGAGGTGGTGGCTGTGGACGCGGAGCGCAACTTGCTCTTGGTGAAAGGTGCGGTGCCCGGCCCGGTCAATGGTCTTGTGTTCATCCGCCGGGCTAAGGCCGCCGAGAAGTAGGGGACTATGGAACTGCCGGTCAAAAACCAAAGCGGTGAAGTGGTGGGGCAGGTCACCCTCAACGACCAGGTGTTCGGCCTGCCCATGAATCACGCTCTGGTGCATCAGGTGATCGTCGCCCAACAGGCTAATCGGCGTGTGGGCACCCACGACACCAAAACGCGGGGAGAGGTGAGCGGGGGCGGGCGGAAGCCCTGGCCCCAGAAGCACACCGGCCGTGCCCGCCACGGAAGTATTCGCGAACCCCAGTGGCGTCACGGGGGGGTGGCCTTCGGTCCCCATCCCAGGGATTATCATCAGCGCATCCCCAAGCGCATGCGCCGTTTGGCCATCAAACTGCTCCTTTCGGATAAGGTGCGCTCAGGCCACATCACCCTTTTGGACAACCTCTCCGTCAACGGCAAGACGAAGGAGATGGTGGCGCTTTTACAGGCCTTGGGCATCAGCAAGAAATGTTTGGTGGTTACCGACACAGCCGACCCGAAGGTGGCCGCTGCCACCCGTAATTTGCCCTCTGTGAAATCCCTCCCTGCCCATACCCTGAACGCTTTAGATTTGATAACCTACCCTCATCTCCTCTTGACCGTGCCCGCTGTGCGTCGGATCGAGGCGCTGTGGGCCCAGGAGCGCCCTCGGCGGGCCGCCCAGGTGGCGTAAAGGAAAGGCAGTCCCATGACCGACATCGCCCAACTGACCAACGTGCTGCGTCGCCCCCTCATCACCGAGAAGTCCTATCGCTTGCAGGAGCAGGGGCGTTACTCCTTTGAGGTGGATCCCCGGGCCAACAAAGGGTTAATTAAGCAGGCGGTGGAGCGCCTGTTTGGGGTGGATGTGGTGCGGGTGAACGTCATGTGGGTGAAGGGGAAGAGAAAGCGCTTGGGCCCCCGCTGGGTGCAGAAGCCTGGCTATAAGAAAGCCATCGTTACCCTCAAGCCTGGTCAGAAAATCCCCATCTTGGAAGGCTAACTATGGGACTGAAGACGATGAAGCCCGTTACCCCTGGCCTACGGGCGGCAGTGCTCCCCGACTTCTCCGAAATCACCAAGGAGGAGCCGGAGAAGCACCTTTTAGAGCCTTTGCGCAAGAGCGGCGGGCGCAACAACCAGGGCCGTATCACCACGCGCCACCGGGGGGGCGGGCATAAGCGCATGTATCGGCGCATTGACTTCAAGCGCTATGACCGGCTCAACCAACCGGCGCACGTTATCGCCATTGAATACGACCCTAACCGCACGGCCCGATTGGCTTTGCTTCAATATGCCGATGGGGAGCGTCGGTATATCCTGTGGCCGTTGGGTGTCAAGGTGGGTGACACCCTCATGGCTGGCCCCGAGGCAGAGGTGAAGCCGGGCAATGCTTTGCCCTTGCGCCTTATTCCCATTGGCACCTTGGTGCATAACATTGAGTTGCACCCGGGGAAGGGGGGGCAAATTGTGCGGAGCGCAGGGGCAGCCGCTCAAATCCTAGCCCGTGAGGAGCGGTATACTCTTGTGCGTCTGCCCTCGGGGGAGGTGCGGCGCATCCTGGGGGAATGCTACGCCACCATCGGCCAGGTGGGGAATGTGGAGCACCAAAATGTCAGCCTGGGCAAGGCGGGACGTCGCCGCTGGAAAGGGTGGCGGCCGGAGGTGCGGGGGAAGGCCATGAGCCCTCGCGACCACCCCCACGGAGGCGGAGAGGGGCGTAACCCCATCGGCCTCAAAGGCCCCAAGACCAAGTGGGGCAAGCCTGCCTTAGGTGTGAAAACACGTCGCAACAAGAAGACCGACCGATTCATTGTCAAACGGAGGAGGATCGGCTATGGGGCGGTCGGCTAAAAAGGGGCCCTTTGTGGACCCCAAACTGCTTCAGCGTGTGCAGGCGGCGCGACGGAGCGGGGAGAAGGTGGTGATCAAGACTTGGTCCCGGGCATCCATGATTGTGCCGGAGATGGTGGGGCTGACCATCGCCGTCCACGATGGGCGCCGCCACATCCCCGTGTATATCACCGAAAACATGGTGGGGCACCGCCTGGGGGAGTTCGCCCCCACCCGCACCTTCCGCGGCCATTCGTCTCGTGCCGAAAAAACCACGGGCGTCACCAAGACCGCCTCCTAGGAGTTGCGTATGCCTGTGCGTGCCGTCATTAAGAACTACGGCCAGTCTCCTAAAAAGGTGCGGCGGGTGCTGGGCCTTATCCGGGGCAAGAAGGTCGGCGAAGCCGAGGCCATCCTGCGGTATATCCCCAGCCCCTCGGCTCGTGCGGTGCTCAAAGCCCTTCAGTCGGCTCTCGCCAACGCCGAGCACAACCACATGCTCGCGGCCGATGACCTGCGCATCGTCGCAGCCTATGCCGACGATGGCCCCCGCTTGAAGCGGGCCCGTCCCCAGGCGCGGGGGCGTATCAATCCTATCCTCAAACGCACCTGCCACATTACCATCGTGGTGGACGAGGAGGCCACAGGTGGGCCATAAGACGCATCCTATTGGCTTCCGCCTGGGGGTAGGACTCGGCCAGACCCTTATCAAGGACTGGCAGACCCATTGGTTCGCCCCCAAGGGCACCCAGTATCGCCAGAACTTGCTCGAGGACCTGCGCATCCGCCACGCCATCGCCGAGTCCTATGGGCGCGACGCCGCCATCAGTAAGGTGGAGATTGAGCGGGACTCCCAACAGGTGCGGGTCACTATCCACACCGCTCGGCCGGGTGTGGTGATTGGGCGGGACGGCAAACGCATTCGTGATCTGGGTAAGGCCCTGGAGGCCCTCACCACCCAAAAGGTCAAAGTGGATGTGAAGGAGATAGAGAAGCCGGAACTGGAGGCGCTCTTGGTGGCCCGCAGTGTGGCCGAGCAATTGGAGAAGCGGGTAGGGCACCGCCGCGCCATGCTCCAGGCCGCCACGCGCGCCATGCAGGCCGGGGCTCGGGGGGTCAAGATCGCCGTGGCAGGGCGCTTGGGTGGTGCGGAGATCGCACGACGGGAGAAGGTCATGATGGGGCGTTTGCCTCTGCACACCATCCGCGCCGATGTGGACTTTGCCGTGGCCGAGGCCCTGACCATCATGGGGCGCATCGGTGTGAAGGTGTGGATCTACAGGGGCGATGTGCTCCCGCCCAGTATGGCCGAGGCAGCAGTTACCCCCGAAGAGGCGCGGCCCATCCAAGTTACCATTCCTGCGGAAGCCACCGAGTCTGCAGAGGGGGCAGAGTAAATGCTCCAGCCCAAGCGTGTCAAATATCGTAAAGCCCATCGGGGGCGGCGCAAGGGCCTTTCCACCGGCGCCACGACCCTGGAGTTCGGGGAGTGGGGGCTGAAGGCCCTGGAGCCCTGCTGGCTCACCGCCCGTCAGATCGAGGCGGCCCGCCGTGCCATCTCCCGCCACCTGAAGCGGGGCGGCCAGGTGTGGATTCGCGTGTTCCCCGATAAGCCCGTGACCAGAAAGCCCCTGGAGACCCGCATGGGCGGGGGTAAAGGAGCCGTGGACCACTGGGTCGCTGTGGTGAAACGGGGGCGCATCCTGTTTGAGGTGGGGGGGCTTTCCCAAGACTTAGCCCTGGAGGCGTTGCGCCAGGCGGCCGACAAACTGCCCATCCCTGTCAAGGTGGTCCACCGCTCCGACTTCCTGGAGGCCCCCGCCGAGGAGGCGTAAAATGCCCGCTCTGCGCCTGGCAGACATCCGTGCCCGCTCCACCGAGGACCTGCAAAAAGAGGTCCAAAACCTTTACCGCGAACTGGCTAACTTGCGGTGGCGCTGGCACACCCGCCAACTGGAGAACTACGAAGAGATCAAGCGCGTTCGCAAAACCATCGCCCGCGTCCTGACCGTTTTACGGGAGCGGGAACTGGGGATATCCCATGCCACGCAATAAGGAATATGTGGGGCGCGTCATTAGCGCCAAGATGCAGAAGACCGTAGTGGTGGCGGTGGAATGGGTTCAGCATCACCCCTTGTATAAGAAGGCCATCCGCCGCATCACCAAACTCTATGCCCATGATCCGCGCCAGGAGTGCCGCTTGGGGGATGTGGTGCGGGTGATAGAGGTGCGCCCCCTCTCCAAGACCAAGCGCTGGGTGGTGAAGGAGATTCTGCGTCGGGGCGCGGTGCCTGAAGTGGCCCCCACGGCTATTGGGCAGGAGGTGGAGCATCCCCTGACGCCCTCTGCCACCCCCGCGGAAGGAGGCCAGCCGTGATTCAACGCTACACCCGCCTGGTGGTGGCCGATAACTCCGGCGCCAAAGTCATTATGTGCATCAACATCCCAGGCTACGGCTACCGCCGGTATGCTCAGCTCGGGGATATCATCATCGCCTCGGTGAAGGAGGCTATCCCCAACGCCCCGGACGCGGTGAAGAAGGGCAAGGTGGTGCGGGCAGTGATTGTCCGCCAGAGCCAGCCCTACCGGCGCCCCGATGGCACCTATGTGCGTTTTGACGACAACGCTGCCGTCATCCTCGGGGAAGGGAAGAACCCCCTGGGGAGCCGGGTGTTGGGCCCCGTCGCCCGGGAACTGCGCGACCGCGACTTCACCCGTATCCTCTCCCTGGCACCCGAGGTGGTATAGGCTGGAGGCACACCTATGGCCCTAAAAATCCGCAAAGGGGATACTGTGATGGTCATGGTAGGCAAGGACCGGGGTAAGAAGGGCCGCGTCCAGCGGGTCTTCCCTAAGGAACAACGCATCCTGGTGGAGGGGGTGAATATCCTGAAGCGTCATCTGCGCCGTCGCCCCGGGGTGCGTCAAGCGGGGATTGTGGCGTTAGAGGCGCCTATTCATTGGTCTAAGGTGCGTCTGGTGTGCCCCCATTGCCAGAAGCCGGTGCGAGTGGGGTTTCGCACCCTGGAGGACGGGCGTAAAGTGAGGGTTTGCAAGAAATGCAGCGAGACGATCGAGATCAGCCGGTAAGCACGCAAGGACAAGAGGCGGTCGCCCCCCCCGCACGCCCCCGGCGTGCGGGGCGGCGTGCCCCCGAGGGGCATCCCTCGGAGCACCCCACGGCCGACACGTCTGCAGAGTCTCCCCGTCGGCGCGCCAAAGGGGGGGGTGCCCCTTCTGAGGCACCTGCGGCTCCCACGCCCGCGCCCGCATCCGCCCGCCCCGAGGCGCGCCCGGCTAAGGGCAGGCCCCCCGGAGAGGAGGCACCGCCTCCGCCCCAGGGGAGGGTTATCCCGCGCCTCCTGCGTCTGTATCGGGAGGAGGTGGTGCCCACCCTCATGCGGGAGTTCGGGTACCGCAATCCGTATGAGGCTCCCCGCATCACAAAGGTGGTGCTGAACATCGGCCTGGGGGAGGCGGTTACTAACCCCAAGGCGGTGGAGTTCGCTGTGCGCGACCTCTCCCTCATTGCGGGGCAGAAGCCCGTGGTAACACGGGCCAAGAAGGCTATCGCCTCCTTCAAGGTGCGGCGGGGCCAACCGGTGGGGGTAATGTGCACTCTGCGGGGCGACCGCATGTACTTCTTCTTGGAGAAGTTGTTCTTCGCCGCTCTGCCCCGTATTCGCGATTTTCGGGGCACACCGCGTCACGCCTTTGACGGGCGGGGCAACTACTCCCTGGGAGTAGCAGAGCAGATTATCTTCCCCGAAATTGAATACGGCCAGATAGACCGCTTGCGGGGCCTGCAGGTGAACATCTGCACCACGGCTCGCACAGATCGGGAGGGGGCACGCCTCCTGGAGCTATTGGGGATGCCTTTCGCACGGGAACGCTCCGGGGGCGGGGGCTCTCCATAACGGAACGCACGGCCTTTTCCACGTGCTCACAGGACACGCTAGAATAGAAAAAAGGAGCGGGGTTCGTCCATGGCACGCAAAGCGATGATCGCCAAGGCGTTGCGGACGCCCAAGTACGCTGTCCGCAAGCGCAACCGGTGCTCCCTGTGTGGGAGGCCCAGGGCATACATTCGCCACTTCGGGCTGTGCCGCATCTGTTTCCGCACTCTCGCCCTGAGGGGGGAACTGCCCGGGGTGCGTAAGGCCAGCTGGTAGGGGAACCAACCATGCTCACCGACCCCATCGCGGACATGCTCACGCGCATCCGTAACGCTTTGCTGGTGCGCAAGGAAGAGGTCCTCGTGCCCTCTTCCCGTTTGAAGAGGGAGATTGCGCGTGTGCTGAAAGAGGAGGGCTTCATTCGGGGGTATGAGGAGGTGCAGGCGGGGGCAGGTAAGGCCTTGAAGATCTACCTGGCCTACACGCCCAGTAAGGAGCCGCTGATTCACGGCTTGCGGCGGGTCAGCAAGCCTGGCCTGCGGGTCTATGTGGGTAAAGGCGCTATCCCCCGCTCCCGAGGCCGCCTGGGTGTGGCCATCCTCACCACATCCCAGGGCGTCCTGACCGGCCACGAGGCCCGCCGACGGGGCATCGGGGGCGAAGTGTTGTGCATTGTGTGGTAAGGAGTAGCCATGTCCCGCGTCGGTCGCCGCCCGGTTCCTATCCCCAAGGGTGTCCAGGTCACTGTGGAACCCGGCAATCGGGTAACCGTGAAGGGGCCACTGGGCACCCTGACCCACACCTTCTCCCCTCGCCTAACAATTCAGGTGCGCGACGGGGCCATTGTGGTGGAGCGGGCCTCGGACGACGGGCGCGACCGTGCCCTGCACGGTCTGACCCGTGCCGTCCTGCACAATATGGTGATCGGGGTAACCCAGGGATATCAGAAGGCCCTGGAGATCACCGGTGTAGGCTATCGTGCCGAACTGCGCGGCTCCACTCTGGTGCTCCAGGTAGGGATGTCGTATCGCCCGGAGGTGGTGCCCCCGCCGGGGGTCAAACTAGCCGTGGAGGGGGGCAACCGCATCGTCGTCTCGGGCATAGACAAACAGGTGGTCGGGCAGGTGGCTGCCTCCATCCGCGCCATCCGCCCTGCTGACCCCTACAAGGGGAAGGGTATCCGCTATGCCGGCGAGGTTATCTCCCTGAAGCCGGGCAAGAAGGCTGCAAAGAAGTAGGCGTGGAAGGGCTATGGTAAGGATCACAACGCGCACCAAGTGGCCCATCCCCATCAAGTGGAACACCCCCCGTCTGCGGCGTATTCGCCGCCACTTACGCATTCGCAAAAAGGTGCAGGGCACCCCCGCACGCCCCCGTCTGGCGGTCTTCCGCAGTAATAAGCATATCTATGCCCAGATCATAGACGACACGCGAGGGCATACCCTCGTCAGCGCTTCGGACATGGATCGGGAGGTGCGCTCCCAGGGCGCCGGCAAGCGGAAGACGGAACGTGCCGCCTTGGTCGGGCGTCTGCTGGCCCAGCGGGCTACAGCTGCGGGCATACAGAAGGTGGTGTTCGACCGCGGGGGGTTCCGGTACCAAGGGCGGGTGAAAGCCCTGGCCGATGCTGCTCGGGAAGGAGGTCTGCAGTTCTGATGGCATCTCCCTATGAGCGCGCGCCCAAAATCAAGGCCGAAGACCTGCCGGAGGCGAACCTGCAGGAGAAGGTGATTATGATACGGCGAGTGGCCAAGGTCACGGCAGGGGGCAAACACCTGCGGTTCAACGCTTTGGTGGTGGTGGGAGACGGGCGGGGGCACGTGGGCATCGGCCTGGGGAAGGCCGACGCGGTCCCCGATGCCGTGCGCAAGGGCCAGGCTATCGCCCGACGGAACATGATTCGGGTGCCCTTGGTAGGCTCTACCATCCCTCACGAAGTCATCGCCAAGTTTGATGCCTCCACGGTGATGCTGCGCCCCGCTGTGGCGGGTACAGGGGTGGTGGCGGGGGCAACAGTGCGGGCGGTTGTGGAGGCGGCAGGCATCCGTGATATCCTCACCAAAGCCCTGGGCAACACCAATCCTGTCAACCTGGCCAAGGCCACTATGGATGCTCTGGCGTCCCTGCAAAGCCCCGAGGAGGCCCTGGCCCAAAGGGAGGCGGTGAAGACCGCCTCCGCTGCATAGGGGTGCCCGATGGGTAAAGTGCTGCGCATCACCCTGGTGCGGAGCCCTATCGGCTCCAAAGCCTACCACAAGAAGACTTTGGAGACCTTGGGCTTACGCCGACTATCTCAAAGTGTTCTGCGGGAGGACTCGCCCTCCTTGCAAGGCTTGCTCCACACCGTGCGGCACCTCGTCCGGGTGGAGGAGATGCCTGAAGAGCCGTCCGCGAAGCCCCCCAATGAAATGAGGTAGGCGAGGTATGGTGCAGTTGCATAACCTCCGGCCCCAACCGGGGGCGCGGCGCCCCCGTCGGCGGATCGGGCGAGGCACAGGCAGTGGACGGGGCGACCTGTCTGGCCGTGGGCGGGGTGGACAGAAGGCCCGCTCCGGTAAAGGGCCACGCCCCGGCTTTGAGGGCGGACAGACACCCCTCATCCTGCGCCTTCCCCACAAGCGCGGTTTCCATAACCCCTTCCCCAAGACCTATCAGATTGTCCACCTGGGCGACCTGGATGCCCGTTTCTCCTCTGGGGAGGAGGTTACGGTGGAACGCATGGTTCAGGCGGGGCTGGTGCGCCACCCCGATAGGCCCGTCAAAGTGCTGGCCGATGGCGACCTGACTAAACCCCTGAGGGTGGTGGCACACCGCTTCTCGGCTACCGCTCGCCAGAAGGTGCTGTCTGCCGGGGGGCAGGTGGAGGAACTAGAGGCCTCTCCGACACCGGAGGCGTAGCCTATGGCGACGCAGGTAACCCGCACAGGGCCCCAGGGGCCAGGGCTTCTCCAAGCGGTCTTTGACGCCTTCCGCATCCCCGACCTGCGCCAGCGGATTCTGTTCACCTTCGCCATGCTGGTGGTGTTCCGCTTCGTGGCCCATGTCCCCGTGCCGGGGGTGGATAGGGCGGCCCTCGAGGGCCTCTTCCGTGAGAACCAACTGCTGGGGATGCTGGACCTGTTCAGTGGGGGAGCCTTGCGCAACCTGAGCGTGGCGGCCATGGGGGTCTACCCCTATATCACCGCCAGCATAGTCCTGCAACTGCTGGTGCCGGTTATCCCCGCCCTGCGCACCCTCTCCAAAGAGGGGGGCGAGTTGGGACGCCAACGCCTCAACCAGATTACCCACTGGATGACGGTGCCCATCGCCCTATTGCAGGCGTATGGACAACTGCTCGTGCTCCAACAGGCGCGCGTGCTGGAGGGGTTCGGCTTGGGCCCCGGGGCCGATCCCTTGGGCACCGTGGCTATGGTCATCTCCATGACGGCGGGCACCATGTTTCTCGTGTGGCTGGGGGAACTGATCACCGAGCGGGGCATCGGCAACGGGATTTCCCTTATCATCTTTGGGGGTATTGTGGCCAACATCCCCCAGATTGTGAGCCAGGGGTTTGTGGAGCGCCAGAACACGGGCGGTCTCATCCTGCTGGGCATCATCGGCCTGGCCATTGTGGCCCTCATCGTCTTGTTCACCGAGGCCCAGCGCCGTATCCCCGTCCAGTATGGGCGCACGGTGTTTCGGGGGGGTGTGATTCGGCGGGCAGCGGGGGCCTCCTACATCCCCATGCGGGTCAACAGCGCCGGGATGATTCCCCTCATCTTCGCCTTCTCCATCCTTATCCTGCCCGCCACAGTGGCCCAATATTTCAACACGGGGGGCGACTCCTTCGGCACGCGCCTGGCCGCCACCATCGTGCGCATCTTTGACTCGACCCACTGGTTCTATTGGGTGATGCTATTCATTCTGGTGGTGCTCTTTACTTTCTTCTACACTATGGTGATCTACTCCCAGATGAACCTGGCCGAGAACCTGCAAAAGGGCGGGGGGTTCATCCCCGGCATTCGTCCCGGCAAGCCCACCGAGGAGTACCTGAGCAAGGTGATCGTGCGCATCACCTGGGCGGGGGCCTTATTCCTAGGGTTTGTGGCCGTCCTGCCCTACCTGGCTGCCCTTATTACCGATGTGCGGGCGGTGCAACTTTCCAGCACGGCTCTCCTGATTGTGGTGGGCGTGGCCCTGGACACCATGCGTCAGTTGGAGGCCCAACTGTTAATGCGCCACTATGAGGGGTTTATCCGATGAGGGCTCTATGCGGGTGATTGTGCTGCTCGGGCCACCCGGGGCGGGGAAGGGCACCCAGGCCTCTCTCCTCGCCCAACGCCTGGGCCTGGTGCACATTGCCACGGGCGACCTTCTGCGGGAGCATCAGCGTCAGGGCACCCCTTTGGGCCTCCAAGCCCGCTCCTACATGGAGAAAGGCCTTCTGGTGCCCGACGAGGTGGTCATTGGCATGCTGTTGGAACGCCTGGGGCGGCCTGATTGCCAGGAGCGGGGGTGCGTGTTGGATGGGTTTCCCCGTACCCTCCCCCAGGCACAGGCCTTGGATACTGCCTTGCGCCCGCACGGGGTGGAGCGCGTGGTGCTGGTAAAGGTATCGGAGGGGGAGCTGGTGCGTCGCTTGGGGGGGCGCTGGATCTGTAAGGTGTGCCAACGCCCATACCACCTGGTGAGCAACCCGCCGAAGATTGCTGGCCGCTGTGATGTGGACGGTGGGGAACTGTTCCAACGGGAGGACGACCGTCCCGAGGCGGTGCGCCAGCGCTTCCAGGTCTACCAGGAGCAGACCGCCCCTCTGGTAGCCTACTACCGGGGACAAGGGAAACTGGTGGAGGTGAACGGGGAGGGGAGCCTGGAGGCCGTCCACCGCGCCATTGTGGATGCCCTGGCATCTCCCATCGGTGCCCCCCAACGCGGGGGGAAATCCCTTTAGCACTATAGGGTTGGCCTCGCCCCCTCTCCGAATAGTTCGGGGAACGCTATCCTGCGGCAGGAGGGGGATGTGCGGGTAACGGTGCGCCTGTTTGCCCTGTATCGGGAGCGCTTGGGGACGGATGCTCTTATCCTGGAGGTGCCGGAGGGGGCACGGGTCGCCGACCTGCTCCCAGTGTTGACCCGACTCTACCCCCGCCTGCTCCCCCTTGTGGAGAATACACGTGTGGCGGTGAACTTGGAGTTTGCCGAGCTTTCCCAAGTGCTGCAGGCAGGGGATGAGGTAGCCCTTATCCCGCCGGTGAGTGGAGGGGCGCTGTGCTCCTAATCACCTACGACCCTTTGAATCCCGAGGCGATAACCCACCTGGTGCGCCACCCCAGCAACGGGGGCGTGGTAACCTTTTTGGGCACCACCCGTAACCACACCAATGGCCGACGCGTTGTGTATTTGGAGTACGAGGCGTACATCCCCATGGCCCAGCGGAAACTGGCGCAAGTGGTGGAGGAGGCCCGCCAGCGGTTCGGCGTGCCCCATGTTGCCGTGGCCCATCGCCTGGGCAGGCTGGAGGTGGGGGAAATCTCCCTGGTGGTGGCTGTGGGCTCCCCTCACCGTCGGGAGGCCTTCGCTGCCATCGCCTACATCGTAGACCGCATCAAGCAGGATGTGCCCATTTGGAAGAAAGAGGTCTTTGAGGATGGGGCGGTGTGGGTGGGCAGTGATCAAGCGACGACTGCACCTGTGTCCAGTGAGGGGGCATAAGGGGGCACGCATCTACCCGAACAGGGCATCCCCGTCTTGGGCCGACAACGCCCGGGACGCCACGGCCTCGTAAAAGGCGGGGCCGTAGGGGCGCACCCGCACCAACACGGGTACGGGCACGGCTTCCCCGAAGATGAGGGCCTGCTGTTTCGCCTCCATAGAGGCCAGCACCGCTTTCAGCTCCCGCCCCCCGGGCGTCCGCTCCACCACGGCGTCCAAGTCCTGCTCGTCGTCCAGTTTGCACACGATGCGGGTGCCCAATTGACTGCGCACCTCGGGGTCTATCTGGCTAGGGCGCTGATCTATCACCAGAAGGGTAACATAATACTTGCGCATCTCCCGGGCGATGGTGCCGAAGGTGGTCAGGCGGGCTACCGAGGGGGCTAGGAACTTATGAGCCTCCTCAATGACGATCAGCAGGGGTTTGGGCTTTTTGGCCTGATCCGTCTGTGCCTCCTCACTTTGTTGCACATACCGCTCGTGGATACGACGGGTGAGGTAGTTGGCCACGAGCACATAGGCGGTCAGGTCATCCCGGTAGCGCCCGAACTCCAGCACCACCGTCATCCCGCGGGCTAGAGTGTGCAGAATGGTCTGCACCGACGAGACCTCTTCGTCCTTGTCGGTGAGGAAGGGGTAACGCTGGATGGGCCGTAGGTGTCGCCAGAGGGCGTCCATGGTGCTGGCCGAGGCAGCGATGGCTTCGCGCAGAGCCTTCCACGCCTCAGCGTGGGCGCGCCGCGCACAGAAAGTGTCCAGCCACCCCTGGCCCAGGTGATCGCGCAGGGCGAATACCGTCTCCACCTGCACATCGGTGAGGTTCAAAGTGGCCTGCAGAAGGGCGATGTCCTCTGGCTCCAGCGCGGTGCGGGGAATGTGCACCACGTGGTCGGGGGTAACACCCCGTCGCCGTGTCCACTCCTCGTCTAAGGTGAACAGGGCTACCTTGGAGGGGAACAACTGCTTCAAGCCCTTCACAGTATGCCCCTCCTCACTGCGGGCCTGCCAGCCGTAGTCGTTGTGCATGTCAAACACCAGAATCCCCGCTGTGCCAGTCTGCAGGATGCCCGCCAGCAGGATGCGGGCAAGAAACGACTTGCCCGACCCCGTCTTGCCAAAGATGCCGTTGCTCCGCATCACGAAAAGGGGCAGGTTGAGGCAGACCTTAGCGTCTAGGTCCAGGGGGTTACCCACCCAGAAATGCTGGTCATCTTCCGTGCCGTAGATAGCGGCCACATCGGCTGGGGTGGCCAGGTGGACGGGGGCGAAATGGCCGGGGATACTCCGCGCCGGTTGCACTGTGGAGGAGGAGGTGCCCACCAAGGGCAGGGTAACGCTTGGGCGCAGGGTGAGGACTGCGTAAGCGACGCTTCCCCGCGCCGCCTGGGCCAGTAAGGATGACCCCTTGTCCACCAGCAAGGGCAGGGAGGGGTCGCTGGCCTTCAGTTCAATGTTGGTAACTACGCCCACAAAACGATGGGTTTCGCCCACCACGGTGGCCAAAATGCCCGCCTTCACCTCCTCGGGCGAGACGGCCGGGTCCAGTTTCACCGCCAAGCCCTCGGCCAGGGAGCCCCCGATCACCTGCCCCAAGTAGCGCCCGGCGTGTTCCGGCAGATGCGGGCGTCCGATCATAGGGCGAGCCTCCGCAGGATGGCGTGCAGACGTGGGGCATCGCGCGACAACTCTATCGCCAAGGCATACCCCGCCCGTCGCAGGAAGGCCTCACGTCCTTCGGGGCTGATGGCCGCCGATGCCCGCAAAAAAGCTGCTAACGCTTCATCCGCCTCCACCGTCCCCGGGGCCAGGAGCAGGTGCAGGAAGGACAGATCTTGTAGGAAGGTCTGGACCACCGCAGGGCGCACACTGTAGACAAAGGCGTGCAGCCGGGGGGGCAAAGGGGGTAGCCCCGGGCGCAGGGCGTCGCCCTCCTGATAGCCCACTACACGGCTCTCAAAATGTGTGGTCAGCAAACGCTCCCAATGGGGGTTCTCCTGAAAGAGGACCTCCTCATCGTGGGCATCGGCACCTCGGGCCACCACGACCCGCCCCGGATCCAGGGGGCCGGAGGTTACGGACACCACCACACCATAGACCAAAGGTTGCCCTGCACACACCAGGGTCCCCAATGGTGGGGCCTGGTGAAGACGGTAGCACTGGGTGGTAAAGGAGGCGGTGGCCGTCGCTACCACCTCACCGATGCGTTCCCCTCGGATCTCCACGCTCTCCCCCTACAGGCTGCGCAGGCGCTTGGAGCGCTGTTTCTCGGAGGTATACACAGGCAGATGGCGCTGGGCCAAACTCTCCTCTACCAGCAGGCGAAAGGCCTCCCTATCGGCCGAGGATATCACCGCTTGCTCGTGGGCCTCTTGAAGGACGAGGGGATATCCGTCTCCGCGGCGCACCTGCTCCAGGAGGGAGGCGTGAAGCAAGCCGACGAGCATTGGCTGGCGGGCGCACCAGGCGGGCATCTCCACCCGCACCACTTCCGGGCCAGCGTGTAGGTAAAAGAAATAGATAGCCTGGTTGGCTCCATACTCCTCACGCACCAGCACGGAGAGGGAGCGGAACAGGCCCGAGCGCTGGCCTGGCTCCAGCAATCGGCGGAATAAATCGCGGTCGGTAAAACCCCGCGCCACTGCACACGGACAGGTCGGTTCCCTCTCCGGTGCAACCAGGGAGGGGCATTCCCCCGGTGGCGAGGTGCACAAGGCCAAGCGCAGCGTGTTGATGACCTCGGCGCTGTTAGGGAGGCTGATATAGCCCCCCACTGCCAGGGGGAAGCGTCCCGCCTGGAGGCGTAGAGTCTCCAGCCCCTGCAGGAACACGGCGCGCACAAACCGCTGGCGCACCACCTCCGGCCATTGGCCCCCCTCTGGTGCCCACAGCACCAGAGAGCCATCCACCAAGCCCACGGTGGGGTAGGGTGGAGTGCATCGCTGCACCAGGGACGCTAAGGCCTGCACCTCCAACCCAGAGCGGTAGAGGGTCACCAGTGCCCCCTCTACCACAATGGTCTTGCGCGTGGCGATGTCGTAGAGGTGGAGGTCTGCGGAGTCGGCAAACAGGTGGGGGGTGGATTCCAACAGGGGAGGCTCTTCGGCACCATAGGTGATGGCCACCCGCCCGATGTTGATGAGATAGCAACGAAGGGGAAGGTGGCGGTTGAGGTCTATGTGGGAGCCGTCGGTGGCCAAGGCACGCCAGGGATAGGGAAGGGATGGCGGGTCATAGGCCGATGGCAAAGGGTCTAGCGGCTCGGCGGGCAGGAACGGGAGACGGCGGGGGCTCTCCTGCGCAGCCCGCCGGAGGGCCTCAAGGGGCAGCGTGCGGGCAAAGGCGGCGAGGGCGTCCAGACGGGCCATATACTCCGCTAACCCCTGGCGCAGGCGTTCGGCCACGGCTTCCAGTTGGCGCATGGTGGCAGGCAAATCCAGGCTCATGGTCCCCCCACCAGCACCCGCTCGTCCCCAACCCGACGGGTGATGCGCTTCTGATCAAGGTATTCCGTGAGAGCTAGGGCGTACTTACGAGAGGTGCCGAACATATCCCGCACCTGGGCAACAGTGATGCTCCCGTGCTGGCGCAGGTAAGCCACGATGCGCTGTTGCATCTCCTGATAGGCGCGGGCAGAGAACACCACCCCCTCCGCCACTTTTACCACCTTTCCCTCCTCGGCCAGGAAGGCCAGCACCTCAGCGTCGAGGCTCGGAGCAGGTGGGGCAAAGGGGGAGGCCTCCAAGGCTTGGAGGAAGGCGGTGGCTTCGGCCTCCTGAACAGGGGAAAGACGGGGTGTGTGACTGGCCAAGCGCACGAGGGCACCTACCTCTGACAGGATCCCCTCCCGCACCAGGGCAGACAGGACGGCACTATAGGGGCCCGCGTCCAGCCCCAAGCGGGCACGCAGATCCTCCCGAGGCATGCCCTTGCGCAGGGGGTACTGGGTATGGAAGGTCTGCAAGATCTCCACGACCCGCCGGCGCAGGTTGTCCCATCCCTCACGGCCGATGAACCACTCACCCGGTGCCGAGGAGGCGGTCAGTACCAGCACCTCCCCCCGCGCCTGCAAATTCTCCAGGGCTGTGGCCACTTGGTCCAGGGAAAGGGTAGCCTGTTGGGCGAGGGTGTGGCGCTCCTGGGGAACCGGCCCCGCCAGCAGGGAGCGGACAACCTCCTCTGGGGAGGCTCTCAGGAGAAGGGCGAGGCGTTGCAGGGTTGGGGCGTGGCGGCGCCGATGGCGGGGCGGGTGGGCATCCAGGACAATACCCCCACCCAAAGTGTGCTGGGAGGAGCGGACAATGAAGACGTCTCCCCGCACAACTGGCAGGGGGGATTCCAGGCGAATTTGCGCCCATCCGCTGGCCCCGGCCTCCAAAGTGTCGGCCTCCAGCAGGCGTAAACGCGCTAGGACTTCGGCTGTGCCCGTGTGGAAAGTGACGCCCATGTTGTGGCGCAAAGGGTGAGGTGCCCACCGGGCCGAGCGGAGGTGCACATCCACTAGGGATGTGGGCGTGAGCCACCCGGGTAGGGTGAGCACCTCCCCTCGGAAGATTTCGTGGTGTTCCGCACCCGTGAGGTTCACAGCGGCCCGACTCCCCGGCGGAATGGACTCCACCCGCTGGCGATGGCGATGGAGACCACGGATGCGCACCCGCCGCTGCAGGAGCACCAGTTCCATCTCCATCCCCACCATTAGGGAGCCGTCCAGAAGGGTGCCCGTAACAACGGTGCCAAAGCCAGGCATCACAAAGGCGCGGTCAATGGGCAAGCGGGGACGCCCGTGGTCGGGGCGGGGAGGCGTGGCATCCAGAAGACGATCCAAGGTGGCTTTCAAGTCGTCCAGCCCTTGGCCGGTCACCGAGGAGACGCTCACGATGGGGGCATCCTCCAACACGGTGCCCTGCAGGGTCTTCTGGACCTCCTCCTGGACCAACGCCAACCAGTCGGGTTCCACGAGGTCGGCCTTGGTCAGCACCACCACCCCCCGCTTCACCTGAAGCAGGTCTAAGATGGCCACGTGCTCCCGCGTTTGGGGCATCACACCTTCGTCGGCGGCCACCACAAGCATCACCAGGTCTATACCCCCCACCCCGGCCAACATGTTGCGGATGAACCGCTCATGGCCCGGCACATCCACAATGCTTACCTCGCGCCCCGAGGGGAGACGAAGCCAGGCGAAGCCCAAGTCAATGGTCATCTCCCGTTCTTTCTCCTCCCGGAGACGGTCGGGATCTATGCCCGTCAGAGCCTTGACCAGGGTGGACTTGCCGTGGTCCACGTGGCCAGCGGTGCCAAGGACGAACATGGCCGTACCCGAACAGGTGTTCCCTACAAAGGATAGCATATCGCCCCACCTTGACGGCAAGATACGCCTCTGCCACACTAGAGCGGAGGAGGCAGGAGCAGGTGATTATAGACCTGCATACTCATACCTATCCCAAGTCGGATGACAGTTTCTTGACCCTGGAGGCGTTGGTGGCGCAGGCCAAGGCGGTGGGCCTGGACGGCATCTGCCTCACCGACCACGACCAGTTCTGGGATGTCCAAGACCTCCAGGCCTTGGCTGATCGTTGGGACTTCCCCCTGTTTCCCGGGTGCGAGGTAACCACCGAGGAGGGGCACCTTTTGGTGTTTGGGCTGGATCGCTATATCTTTGGGATGCACAAAGCCTCCTTCGTACAGGACCTCGTACGGGAATACCGGGGGGCGCTGCTGGTAGCCCACCCCTACCGGCGCAAGTTCTTCGAAGAGGAGAGCAGGGATCCCCTAACCTATGAGAACATGGTGCGGCGGGCTTGCGAGAGCAGTGTGTTCCGCTTTTGTCATGGCGTGGAGGTGCTCAACGGGCGCGGCTCCCTGATGGAGAACGCCTTTTCCCAAGAGGTGGCCCGTCGCTTCCACTTACCTGGCAGCGGAGCCAGCGACGCCCACCGCCTTGAGGACGTCGGCACGTGCGCCACCGAGTTCCCCAGCAGGATACGCACCCTTCGCGATCTGATAGATAACCTTCGGGCCGGCACCTTCCGCCCCGTGTGGCTGGGACGGGCCATTTTCCGCGAGCCGGTGCCTCACAGGGTCTCCCCGTGACGCCTCTGCTGGAAGTGCGCAACCTCCACACCCACTTCTTCACGCGCGAGGGTGTGGTGAAGGCGGTCAACGGTGTCTCGTTCTCCCTGCAGCCGGGGCAAACCTTGGGCCTGGTAGGGGAGAGTGGCTCGGGCAAGACCGTTACCGCCCTCTCCATTCTGCGCCTTGTCCCTTTCCCCGGGCGCATCGTGCAGGGTGCAGTGGTCTACCGCGGACGCAATCTGCTGGAGGCCTCCGAAGACGAGTTGCGGCACCTGCGGGGGCGGGAAATTGCTATGGTCTTCCAAAACCCCCATTCGGCTCTCAACCCGGTGCTGCCCGTCGGTGTGCAGGTGGAGGAGGTGCTCCAGGCCCATACCCGTATGCCGAGGAAGGAGGTGCAACGGCGTGTCCGGGACTTGATGTATCAAATGGGCTTGCCCGACCCGGAGCGGGTGGCTGTCCAATATCCCTTCCAGTTGAGCGGGGGTATGGCTCAGCGGGTGATGTTAGCCATGGCCCTGTGCCTGGAGCCCAAAGTCCTTATCGCCGACGAGCCGACCTCCAACCTGGATGTAACTCTGCAGGCGGACATCCTCCAGCGCCTGCGCACCTTGCAAAAGGAACGGGGTACAGCCATCCTCCTTATTACCCACGATATGGGGGTGGTGGCCCGGGTGGCCCACTGGGTGGCCGTCATGTATGCGGGCACCATTGTGGAGCATGGCCCCATCATTCCCCTCTTCCAGCGCCCCGTCCACCCCTACACCTGGGGGTTGTTTCAGGCCCTCCCCCGCTTGGACAAGCCAGACCAAGCTCTGCGTCCCCTGCGGGGCACACCTCCCAACCTGGTGGACTTGCCCGACCAGTGTCCTTTCATCCCCCGTTGCTCCAAGGCCATAGCTGTGTGCCGCACCAACCCCCGCCCTCCCCTCCAAGAGGTGGAGGGGGGGCACTGGGCAGCCTGCTATAACCATATGCGCTATGAATAGCCCGTGGCCCCCAGACGGCAGAGGTCAGCCACCAGTGTGGTCAGTGCCACCTCCTCATCCTGTACCCCCTGCTTGATGGACAGGTCGGTGTGCAGGAGGCGGTCGTAGAACAGGGCAACTCGCTGAAGGCTGATGCGCTCCGCTCGGCGCAAGACCTGGCGTACCCTCTGCTCGGGTAAGGCTAGGGCTTCTTGGATGGCACTCACGGGTGCTCCCTCCGAGCGCATCTCCCGTGCTATGGCCAGCGCCCGCAGCTCCCTGCCCACAAGGGCCAGGATACCGCTCACCGTTTCACCCTGCTGGAGGAGAATGTGCACCAGGGCCAGGGCGCGGGTGCTGTCGCCGGCGAAAAGGGCGTCCAACAGGCGGAACACCGTTGTCCCCCCTGCGGGCAAAGCCGTTTCAACTTCGGAGCGCGTGAGGGAGCGGTTGGGGAAAAGGAGGGCCAGTTTATCCAGGTGGCTGGTGGCCATCCAGAGGTCGGGCCAAGTGTGTTCAACCAGAGCGTTCACCCCCTCGCTGGTGAGGGTGAGGCTCCGAGCGTGCGCCTCCTCCTCCAGGAAGCGGGCCATCTCGTGATAGGAGAGGCGTTCGAAGGCCTCCACCCGCACCAAAGGCTCCAGACCCCAGAGTGTCTGCACAAGGGGATGGTCGTTGCGAAGGGCTCCCTCCCAAAAAAGCAGGCGTGTGAAGGGCGGAATCTCCACTAGCCGTTTGAGGGTGTCCCGCCAGGGGTTCAGACTGGCATCGCTTTGACGACGGCCTCGCTCTCCTCCCCACCGTCCCAGGAGGTCGCGTACCACCACGATGCGCAGGTTGCCCAGAAAGGGGGGCGTCCAGCACGCCGTCCGCAAAGCATCAGGGGTAAGGTTTTCCCCCTCTAACCGCTGGAGGTTGAGCCCCTCTCCGAGTTCGCCCGCTTGGACTAGAAGGCGCTGGAGCATGTCGTGCACCGCCCGGTGCACCCGGTAACTGTCGGCTCCGTAGAAAAGGAAAACCCGAGGCTCCATACCACACCCGATCCTAGTGTAGGGGGAAACCCTGGGGAGGGTGCTAGGGTAAAATGGGCGTAGGGATCGAAGGGGAGGGTATGGATATCGGGATCATCGGTTTCCCCCTCAGTGGCAAGACGACCCTTTTTGAGGCACTGACAGGGGGAAAGGGTGCGCCGGTGGGGCGTGGGCGTCTGCATAGCGTGGTGGGAACGGCGCACTTGCCCGAGCCGCGTCTGGCCCAGTTGGCCGGTATCTTCCATTCTCGTCGCCTTACCTACCCTGAGGTGCGCTACCACGATTTCCCGGTGGGCGAGGGGGGGAGCCGCAGTCTCCTATTTGGCGGAGACCTGCTCAATGCCATGCAGGAGATGGACTGTCTCTTGGCGGTGGTGCGTGCCTTTGAGCATCCCACCGTCCCTACGCCTCCCAAAGGCGTGGATCCTCGGCGCGACCTGGCCGACCTGGAGGCCGAACTGCTTCTGGCGGACCTGTCGGTGGTGGAGCGGCGCCTTCAGCGCCTGGAGCAGGCCCTGAAAGGGGCCAAGCCCCACGAGCGTTCCGCCCTGCTCCACGAGCAGGGTGTCTTACAGCAGGTGTGGCAGGCTCTGGAGGCGGGGCGTCCTTTGCGGAGCATCCCCCTCAGCAAGGAGGAGGGGCGTCTGCTGGCCAACTTCCACCTCTTGACGGCTAAGCCCCTCCTCGTGGTGGTCAACATCGGCGAGGAAGACCTCCCCCGCCAAAAAGCCATTGAGGATGCCCTGGATACGCCCCCGCGGGAAGGCCGTCGCGTGGTGGCCCTGTGCGCCCGCCTAGAGCGCGACCTTGCCCTCATGCCATCCCAGGAGGCCCAAGCCTTCCGCGCCAGCATGGGCCTGGAGGAGGATGGGGTAAGCCGTGTCGTCCGTGCCCTCGTGCATCTGCTTTCCCTGCTCACCTTTTTCACCGGCAACCAGGAGGAGGTGCGGGCGTGGCTGGTGCCCCAGGGCACATCCGCAGTGGAGGCGGCGGGACGTATTCACTCCGATATGGAACGGGGCTTTATCCGCGCCGAGGTGATTCCCTGGGATGTGCTGGTGGCCTGCGGGAGTATGGCTGAGGCGCGGCGACGGGGCCTCCTGCGCTCCGAGGGGAAGACCTACCGCGTGCAGGATGGGGATGTGGTGCACATCCTCTTTAGCGTGTAGGAGGCGGCGTGGCCTTCGGACTGTATCTGCACATCCCCTTCTGTGCCACAAAGTGCCCCTATTGCGACTTCAATACCTACCAGGGGATCTTGACCCTTCTCCCAACCTACTTGGAGGCTTTGCGTCGGGAGATTCTCCTCTGGGGTGAGGCCCTTCAGCATCGCACGGCTGACACCCTTTACCTGGGCGGTGGCACCCCCTCACTCCTATCCCCGTGCCAACTGGCGTCCCTGTTGGACACAGTGCGAACGGCGTTTCGTGTGGCGCCGGGTGCGGAGGTTACCGCCGAGGCCAACCCCGATGACATCACGTTGGAGTGGTGTGCCGGGGCACGCCAGGCGGGTATCAACCGCCTGAGCATAGGTGTCCAGAGCCTCAACGACCGCCACTTGCGCCTGTTGGGGCGTCGCCACACAGCCCGGGATGCGCAAGCGGCCTACGCCACGGCGCGGCAAGCCGGCTTCACCAACATCAACCTGGACCTGATGTTCGGCCTGCCATACCAGACTTTGGAGGACTGGCAGGAAACCCTCCAACAGGCCGTAGCCCTGCGGCCGGAACATCTGTCAGCTTACTGCCTGACCCTTGAGGAGGGGACACCTCTGGAGCACTGGGTGCGCCAGGGCCGTCTACCCACCCCCGACCCCGATCTCTCTGCCGATATGTATACCTGGGCTGAGGCATTCTTGGAGCAAGAAGGCTACCAGCACTATGAGATTTCCAACTGGTCACGGCCTGGCTATTTATCCCGCCACAACCTGCTCTACTGGACGGGAGGCGAATACCTAGGGTGTGGGCCGGGTGCCCACTCCTATCTGGGAGGCGTCCGCTTCGCCAACCTGAAAAGCCCCCAGCGCTACATCCGTGCTCTGGGCGGCGTGCCCCGCTCCTTCCCAGGTTGGGAAAAGCTCCCCGGCTGGTTGGCGGTAGAGTGGGCCGAGGCCCTGGACCCCTGGACTCAAGTGGAGGAGGCGCTTATGCTGGGTCTGCGCCTGGTGGAGGGCGTTTCTTGGGAAAGCGTGGAACGGCGCTGCGGTGTTGCCATAACAGCGGCGTTGACTCCCCTGTGGGACGAGGTGGAGGGGCTGGGGCTGGTGGAACGCACGGAGGGGGGCATTCGCTTGACACCGCGTGGGCGTCTGCTGGGGAACGAGGTCTTTTGGCGCATCGCTGGCTTCTGTCAAAGGCAGAGGACATCTGCTCTGGTGCGACGCTACCATAACCATGGAAAAGGGGTTTGACATAAGGAGGTGCGATGGACGCTCGGCGTGCAGTGGCCGACCTGAAGGAGGAGATAGTCTCCCTGCGGCGCGACCTGCATATGCACCCCGAAACGGCCTTCACCGAGGAGCGCACGGCAGCGCTCATAGCGCGGCGTCTGCGTGGCTTGGGCTACACGGTGCGGGAGAAGGTGGGGAGAACGGGTGTGGTGGCCCTGTTGGAGACAGGGGAGCCTGGCCCCACCCTGGCCATCCGCGCCGATATAGATGCCCTCCCCATTCAGGAGGTCCCCGGGCGTCCCTACGGCTCCCGTGTGGCGGGCAAGATGCACGCCTGAGGCCACGACGGGCACACGGCGGTCGCCGTGGCGGTGGCCACCATCCTGGCGCGGAACACACAAGCCCTACGGGGGCGTCTGCTGTTCGTCTTCCAGCCGGCGGAGGAGATTATGCAGGGGGCACGAGCCATGCTGGAGGATGGGGCTTTCAAGGATCCGCGCCCCGATTGGGTCATCGGCTTCCACGTGGACAACACCGCCCCGGCCGGACGGGTGGGCGTGCGGGCGGGCACCGTCTGGGCGGCAGCCGACCAACTGCGTCTCACCTTCAAAGGGCGCAGTGCCCACGGTGCCATGCCCCACCTGTCGGTGGATGCCATCACCATCACCGCCTTTGCCCTTTCGGCCATCCAGAACATCGTGGCGCGGGAGGTCATCCCCACCCAGCCCGCCGTGGTTACCTTCGGGACGATTCACGGGGGCACAGCCTTCAACATCGTGGCGGACAAGGTGGAACTGACGGGCACCGTGCGCACCTTTGACGAGCGCCTGCGCTCCTTCATCCTCGAGCGCATAGAAACCACCGCCAAAGGGGTCGCCACTGCCCTGCGGGGCGAGGCGGTGGTGGAGCATCTCAACGGGTGTCCCGCAGTATACAACGACGCCGGGGTAACTGCCGTGGTGCGGCGCGCCGCTGTAGAAACAGTCGGCCCTGAGCGGGTCGTGGAGCCAGACCTGACCACCACCTCCGATGATATGGCCCTCTTTCTCCAAGAGGTGCCGGGGTGCTACTTCACGGTGGGGACCCACAACCCCTCCAAAGGGGCCACGGGTGCCCACCATAGCCCCGAGTTTGACATCGACGAGGACGCCCTCCCCGTCGCCGCCGAAATTATGGTGCGCACAGCGTTGGCCTATTTGGGTAAGCGCTAGAGGACTTGACATAAACAGCCAGCTCGTTTCCCGTTTTGGGGCGAGGGCTTTCTCTCGGGGGGGTAAGGGGGCTTCTAACGGTTCAATGCGCGGGAGAAGACGCCTGCGGCGACTACACTATGCTCTGCTCTAACCACCGGCGCAGGTCTTGGGCGTGTTCCCGATAGTGCTGGTAGGTATCGGTGCGGAGGCGCTGTTGGATAGCCCGCAGGGCGAAGAGGGTATCAGGAAGCCCCCGCAAAAAGTCCATCATCTCCCCGTGGTTTTGGTAAAAGTCGGCCAGCACCGCGTCTAGCGACAGGGAGCGTTTACCCTCTACGGCGCGGGCGTTGAAGGCATCAATATCCCGATATTGGCGCATCCGCCGATGCTCCAGAAAACGCTGGATGTTCTCCACCACCTCCTCCTCCCAGGTGGTGATGTGGCCGCACAGGTCTTTGACCGTCCAGGAGCCCACCACGCCCGGCACCTCCCATCTGTCGGGCGGGACTTGGTCCAGCACCTCCAGGAGTTCCCGCCAGGCCTGTTCAATCTCTTCCAGGATGCGCAGCTTGCGGGCCATCATGGGGGGACTCCTCCTCATCCCGCTCACGGTAATAGGTGGCGAGGCGTGCCAGAGACCGAGCGGCACGCCGCACAGTGGGGAAGGTGGCCACACCCGCGGCGGCCAGGGTCTCCCGCAGTTCCCGGATGATCTCCCTCTGCCAGGGCTGGTGGGCCAGGGTATCCCCCAGCACCACCGCCACGGGCTTGCAGGCGCGCTGTGCAATTTGGATAAAGGCCTGCACCGTGGCGCGGGTGCGGGGAACCCCATCGGGATGCTCCAAAGGGAAGTGCTCCCCCACATTGGCGATGAGTAAGTCAAAGGCGGGGTGGTCTGCCATCATCCCCAGGACGCGCTCCACGGTCAGGGGGCTTCCCAGGAGGATGGAGCCATCAGCCGGGTTGCTGAGCCAGTCGGCCAAGGAAGGGTCTAGCTCTCGCCAAACCTGGCGCATATCATCGGGGATGGGCACAACCCGTAGGCCGGCCTCCTCGCAGTCGTCGGCCGAGGCGACGCTGCGCCCTCCCCCACCCCCAACCACGCCCACCCGCACCCCTGCGCTGGGCTTGCAGAAGGCACAGGCGATGGCGGTGTCGATCATCTCCTCAAGGGTATCCACCCAAATGGCCCCTGCCTGACGCACCAGAGCCTGCCACAATTGGCGCTCCCCTGCCAGGGACGCGGTATGGGAGGCGACGGCGCGATGCCCAGCAAGGGTGCGTCCCCCTTTCAAAACGATCACGGGTTTGCTTTTACTTGCTTTGCGCAGAGCTTGGAAAAACCGCCGCCCCTCTCTTGCCCCTTCAATGTAGGCGCAGATAACCCGGGTATCAAGGTCGTCGGCGAAGTACTCCATAAAATCGGCCTCGTTCAGGTCTGCGGCGTTGCCGTAACTTATCACCTTACTGAAGCGCAGGCCCCGTAAGGATGCTTCCCAGACCATCTCCACTGCATTGCCCCCGCTTTGGGAGAGCATCCCCACTGGTCCCGCCTCTTTGGGCAAACCATGCTTGAAACTGATGCCCATCTTGGGATAGTAGAGGCCCATGCAGTTGGGGCCGATGATGCGGATGCCCGCCTGGCGTGCCCGCCGCAGGAACTCCTGCTCCAGTTGGGCGGCGTCGGGCCGTCCTGTCTCGCTGAAGCGGGCTGTATAGGAGTGGATTAGGCGCACCCCCTTGCGCACGCACTGATCCACCACCTCCAAGATGTTGGATGCGGGTATACTGGAGATGACATAATCTATCCGCCCCGGCACAGCCAACAGACTAGGGTATGCCTTCAGTCCGAGGATCTGCGGAGCGCGGGGGTGAATGGGGTAAATGGAGCCGGGGAAGCCGGCCTCTTGCAGGATGCGCACATAACGATGGCCCATCTTCTCCGGGTCAGGGGAGGCTCCCACGACAGCGATGGAGCGGGGGTGCAAAAGGGCATCCAGGTCGCTACGCACAACGGCCTCCTCGGGCAAACCCTGCATCTGGCTCCATTATGGGGCCTGTTTTTTGCGTGGACAAGCGTAATACTAATTGATACCATCCACGCAAGGAGGGGAGTATGCGTCTCCTTATTGCGACGTGTTGGACAAGCCTGTGGATAAGCCTGGTCTTGGTGGCGTGTGCACGCGCTCCGGCAGCGGCCCCCACGCCCACACCACGCCCAACACCAACCCCTATAGCCACACCCACACCCTCCCCGGTTGTGGCTCCCCAGGCCACCCCCCTCCCGAGCACCCCTACTCCACCTCCACTAGCTGCCACGCCCACCCCGACGCCTTCCCCGGCTCCCACACCCACTGCCACTCCGGCGCCTTCTCGGCCGACCACCGGCCTGGTGCGCCTGGAGGTGGGCGCAGGGAGCGAGGCGCGCTACCGCGTGCGGGAGCAATTGGTGCGCTTGCCCTTTCCCACAGATGCCGTCGGCACCACACAGGCTGTAACCGGAGCCATTCTGGTGGATCCTATGACCTTGACGGTGCACGAAGGCTCCAAGTTTACTGTTGACCTGCGCACTTTGCAAAGCGACGAGAGCCGGCGGGATCGTTTCATTCAGCAAAATACCCTAGAGACCCACAGGTATCCCTATGCGGAGTTCGTCCCTCGGCGCGTGCTGGGGTTGGCGGGGCCTCTGCCCACGCAGGGCACCGCCCGCTTCCAGATAGAGGGGGATATGACGGTGCACGGTGTTACCCGCACTGTGGTATGGGATGTGGAGGCTACCTTTAGCCCCACAGGGGTGCAGGCTCAGGCGAAGACCGCTTTCCGTTTCGGGGACTTCCAGATGGAGATTCCTCGGGTGATGGCGGTGCTAAGTGTGGAGGACAACATCCGCCTGGAGGTGGACCTGCGCCTCGAGCGCAAGGAATGAGGCAGCCTAGCCAGAGCGCTTGAGGAAGCGGGCCATCTCCTCCCGCGCCTCCCGCTCCTGGATCGCCTCCCGCTTCTCGTACTGGCGTTTGCCTTTGGCCAGGCCCAGTTCCACTTTGGCCAGCCTACCCTTGATGTAGACCTTCAGGGGAACAAGGGTCATCCCCCTCCGTGCCAGGGAGCCGATGATATCGTCAATTTGAGCACGGCGTAGGAGGAGTTTGCGGGGGCGTGTGGGCGGATGGTTATGGGGACCACCCTTGCTGTAGGGGGCGATATGGCAGTTGTAGAGCCATATCTCCCCCCCTTCGGGACGGGCATAGGCGTCCCGAATCTGGATACGCCCCTCCCGAATAGACTTAATCTCTGTTCCCTTCAAAGCGATGCCCGCCTCGTAGGTCTCTAAGATATGGTAGTCGTGGTAGGCCTTCCGATTGACGGTAATGACCTTGATGGCCGGCTTTCGCTGGGGGGCCGGTGTCTGCGAAGATGGGGCTGTAGGCTGTGGCTTGGGCTTAGGCACGGCTTTAGCCCTGGGTCGCCGCGATGGCTTGTTTCAACACCTCCAGGGCCTTCTCTAACTGAGGATCCCCGCGACGGGCGATGGCCGGCACCTCCACATCGGGGGTGAGGCCCTGGCCTTCAATGAGCCGTCCATTGGGGGTGTACCAATGGGCGTAGGTGTAGTAAAGGCCTCCCCCATCGGACAGGGGCCGCAGAAGGTTCACGCTCCCCTTGCCCAGGGTCTTGGTGCCCACCACCTGCGCCCGTCCATGATCTTGGAGTGCACCCGCTACCACCTCGCTCCCACTGGCCGAAAACTGGTTGACTAGCACCACCAGGGGGATATCGGTGGCGATTCCCCCCGGGCGCACCCGCCAATCGGTGCGCCGGCCGTTGCCGTCTACTTCGTACACGACCAGTCCGCTTTTCAGAAAGTGGCTGGTGATGTTCACCGCCACGCTGAGGTAGCCCCCTGGGTTATTGCGCAAATCCAGCACGATGCCCTTCGCTCCCTTCTGGCGCGCCTCCTGCACCTTCTGCACGAAACTCGGCTCGGTGTTCTCGTAAAAAGCGCTAATACGGATATAAGCCACCCCATCGCTCATCATGTTCATGAAAACGCTCTCTAAGCGGATGATATCCCGCACGATGGTAACCTCTACGGGCTCAGATTCCCCCAGGTGGAGGATGGTAAGGCGCACGGGCGTGCCCCGCGGGCCACGGATGCGGGACACCGCCTGCATCACCGTCCAGCCGTCGGTTTTCTCTCCGTCCACCGCAAGCACGATATCCCCCGGGCGCAGCCCCGCTTTCTCGGCGGGGCTCCCCGGCATGGGGTTCAAAATAATCCGGCCATTGCGCAGGAACACCTCCGCCCCTATCCCGCTAAAACTCCCCCGGAAGTCTTGGGACTCCCGCAGGTAGCGATCCGGTGGCAGGTAGTCGGTGTGGGGATCTTGCAAGGTCTCCAGCATGCCTTTGATTGCGCCCCGTGCCAGGATGTCCGGTTGAATTTTGGACTTGTCCACATACTCTCGGGAGAGGATGGTGTACGCCTCCCAAAGGGCCTTGAACTCCTTGGGCACCTCTTCGGGTATCTGCACGGAAAGGGCGGGCGGGTGCGTCTGGTCGGGGGTGGGGGTGGAAGCCGCCTGGGGGGTCTGCCGACACCCTATAACCCCCACGAGAACCGCAATCACAGCCCACAGCAGCCAGTGCCTGCGCATACCGACCTCCCCCTTGAGGCCCCCGCGCGTGCCTGCGCGGCACGGGGGCTTCTGGGGTCATGCTAGCATACCCGTTGACAAGTGAGCAGGTTGGTGTTAGGATAGGGGCGGCATTTCACACGAAGGAGCGCCCATGCCTGGAATTCTGGCGTGTGGGGCATACATCCCCCGATTCCGCCTCGGGAAGGAAACTCTCGGCTGGGGCTCGCCGCAAGAGAAGGCGATCGCCAACTTTGATGAAGACAGTGTAACTATGGCCGTGGCCGCTGCCCAGGACTGCTTGCGTGGCCTGGACAGGAGCCAAATAGACGCCCTCTATTTCGCCACCACCACCCCTCCCTACCTAGAACAGCAGGGGTCGGCCCTTATTGCCGAAGCCCTGGACCTTCGCCCCAGTGTGTTCGCCGCTGACATCACCAACAACCTGCGGGGAGGCACCATCGCCTTGCGCACCGCCCTGGACGCCGTCCAGGCGGGGAGCGCACGCCAGGCTCTGGTGGTGGCTGCCGACTGTCGGATGAGTGCACCTCGGGGCGAGTTGGAGCGCTCTCTGGGGGATGGAGCGGCGGCTGTGCTGGTGGGGCGCGACAAGGGGGTGGCGGAGGTGGTAGCCAGCCACACCCTCACCGAGCATATGCTGGACACCTGGCGCACCCCCCAGGACACCTTCATCCGCTCCTGGGAGGACCGCTTCATCATGGAGGAGGGCTATCAGCGGGTTGTCCCCCAGGTGGTCAGCGAGTTCTCTCAGAAGACCGGTGTCGTGCCCAAGGATATCGCCAAAGTCGCCCTCTACGCCCCCGATGCGCGCCGCCACCAGGACATGGCCCGTCGCTTGGGCTTCCGCCCCGAGCAGGTGGTGGATCCCCTTTTCGGGAAAATAGGTAACACGGGCGCTGCCTTCACCTTGATGCTCCTGGTCAGCGCCTTGGAGACGGCTAAGCCGGGCGAGCGGATTTTGGCCGTCGGCTACGGGGACGGCGGCGATGTCTACCTGTTTCAGGCCACCGAGCGCGTAGGGGAGGTGAAGCAGAACCGCCGCCTCGTCAGCCGTTACGCCGAGGCCAAGCGTATTCTGCCTACCTACGAGACCTACACCCGCTGGCGTGAGGTATGGGTCTCTGAGGCGGCGCGTCGGCCTCCGCCCCCTGTCCCCTCGGTATCGGCCCTCTGGCGGGAGAAGGACGAGAACATCCGCTTCTATGGTAGCCGGTGCACCGCCTGCGGGTACATTCAGTACCCGCCCCAACGGGTCTGCACCAAGTGCCAGACCGCTGACCAGATGACCCCTATCCGTCTGGCCGAAACCTACGGCACGGTGTTTACGTATTCTATGGACTATCTGGCCGGCACGATAGATACCCCATTGGTGGTGGCAGTGGTAAACTTTGAGGGGGGCGGGCGCTGGCTGGGGATGATGACGGACCGGGAACTGCACGAGGTGCGCATTGGGATGCCGGTGGAGCTAACCTTCCGCAAACTGCGCACCGTGGGCGGCATCCACAACTACTACTGGAAGTGTATGCCGGTGCGGGCCTAGCCTGCCCAGGACGAACAGGCAGAAAGGAGGACAGCGCATGGAGAGCATCCGGGACCGGGTGGCCATTATAGGCATGGGGTGCACGAAGTTCGGCGAGCGATGGGACGCCGACGGCATAGACCTGATGGTGGAGGCCGCCTACGAAGCCTACCAGGACGCGGGCATCTCTCCTAAGGATATCCAGGCGGCATGGGTGGGCACGGTGGGCACCTTTAGCACCGGCCAGGGCCTGGCCGAGGCCCTCAAACTGGACTACATCCCCATCACCCGCTGCGAGAACGCCTGCGCCACCGCTACCGACGCCTTCCGCAACGCCTGCTACGCCGTGGCGGCGGGTATCTACGACATCGTGCTGGCCATGGGTGTGGAGAAACAGAAGGATTCGGGCGCCTCGGGCTTAGTTGTTCCGCGTGGGCCCAGTAGCGATGTGGAGCCTCCCACGCCGCCCCCTGCCCAGTTTGCGTTGGCGGCGACCCGCTACGCCCATCATTACGGCATTCCCATGGACCAGTTGAAGCGCATCCTGGCCAAAATTGCCGTCAAGAACCACCACAACGGCACCCTCAACCCCAAGGCCCACTTCCAGCGGGAGGTGACCGAGGAGCAGGTGCTCAACGCCCCCATGATCGCCTGGCCCCTGGGCTTGTATGACTGCTGTGGCGTCTCCGACGGGGCTGCGGCCGCTATCATTGTGCGTGCCGATTGGGCCAAGAACTTCCGCGACGACTATGTGTTGGTGAAGGGATTGGGCCTGGCAGTGGGTGGCAAGCAGGGCCTCCTCCATGATGATTACGACTTCATTCACTTCCCCGAAAACATCAAGGCTGCCCACATCGCCTATCAAGAGGCCGGCGTCAAGAACCCCCGCAAGGAGATCGACCTGGCTATCGTCCACGACTGTTTCACCATCACTGAGTTGATCCTCTACGAAGATTTGGGCTTCACGGAGCGGGGGCGGGGCCCGGCGGAAGTGGAGGCCGGCACCTTCACCCTAGAGGGCGAACTGCCCGTCAATACCGACGGTGGGTTGAAGTGCTTTGGCCACCCCATCGGTGCCAGCGGCATCCGCATGATCTACGAGGTCTATAAGCAACTGCAGGGTAAGGCGGGCCCGCGGCAAATCAAGAAAACCCCGCGCCTGGGGCTTACCCACAACCTGGGTGGACGGCCCGGCTCCTTCACGGGGGCGGTGGCCATCTTCGGACGCCGGGACTAAACGCAGGTTTGCACATCGGGGGGAGGGCCGGGCCGCGTGCCCGGCCTTCCTTTGCCCACCCCCGGCGGGGGTAGCGCTGGATGTCAGAACACCACGCAGGAGTCAAAGATATGACTCAGGACATGACCCAACAGAAAGGCGTCCACATTCACCGGGGCCTTAAGGATGTATACATTGACACTACGGAAGCCAGTTATATAGACGGGAGCGCGGGCAAACTCCTCTATAGAGGGTACAATATCCACGACTTGGCCGAGAAATCCACCTTTGAAGAGGTGATCTACCTGCTCCTTTATGGGCACCTTCCTACCCGCGCCCAACTGCAAGACCTGGACAACACTTTACGCGCCTCGCGATACCTGCCTCCCGAGGTGGTGCAGGTAATTCGCCTGGTGCAGAGGGCCCATCCCATGGATGTTCTGCGGACGGCAGTCTCTGCTCTGTCCGCCTTTGACCCCGATGTCAACGACTTCTCCAAAGAGGCTACCATCCGGAAGGGTGTTCGCCTTACTGCTCAGGCGGCCACCATTGTGGCTTACCACGACCGCATCCGCAAAGGGCTTGAGCCTGTCCCCCCTAACCCTCGCCTCAACCACGCCGCCAACTTCCTCTGGATGCTTTTCGGGAAGGAGCCCGACCCCGAGGAGGCGCGCCTTTTGGACGTGGACTTTATTCTCCACGCCGAGCACGGGGCCAACGCCAGTGCCTTCGCTGCTCGGGTAACCGCCTCCACGATGAGCGATCTCCACTCGGCCATCGTGAGCGGCATCGGCACCCTCAAGGGACCCCTGCACGGCGGGGCGGCGGAGGCGGTGATGCATATGGTCAAAGAGGTAGCCGACCCCGAGCGGGCCAAGGCCTGGGCGGCGGAGCACCTGGCCCGGGGCGAGCGCATTATGGGCTTCGGGCACCGCGTCTATAAGGCCGAGGATCCCCGCGCCCGCCACCTGCGGGAGCGCTCCCGCTGGCTGGGGGAGAAGAAGGGTCAACCCCAGTGGTTCCAAATCCTCCAGCGCTTCGAAAACGAGGTCATGGCCCCCTATCGGGCCAAGGGCATCTATGTGAATGTGGATTTCTACGCAGGATCTATTTACTACCTGCTGGGCATCCCCGAAGACCTGTTTATCCCCATCTTCGCCATGGGGCGCATCCCTGGCTGGACGCTCCAGGTGTTGGAGCAGTGGCGGGACAACATCCTCCTGCGTCCCCTTCTGCTGTACACCGGCCCCATGGACCTGCGATATATCCCCATAGACCAGCGGGAGAATCAGGCGCAAAGGGCCGCATCCTGACGGCTGCACCCGGGCCGACACGGTGCACCCGGGCGTAGCGCATGGGGTTGAGGCTGCGAGAGGGGGAGCCAGTGGCTATACAGACCCCACGCCCCGAAGGCCTGGCCGACCTCGACGCCAAACTGTCCCCGCACCGCTACCAGGCGGTTATGTCAACGGGGGTGCTCTACATAACAGATATAGGGCGAATAACCCTCGCCCGCCGTCCTGTGCTTCCTACCGCACTGGTATCCATCCCCGCCCCTGGTTCCCCTCCTGCAGGCTCCCGTCGTAGACCTCTTCTGTCTGGAGCCTTGTGCGGCGTGCTACCCCTTCAGTGATGTCCAAGAGCACCACCCAGCCGTCAGCGCAGGCTACGCTCAGTAAACCGGGGCCCAGGCTTACTGCGCGTCGAGGTGGGGCCTCCAAGACATTGCCCGGCCCCACCAAGAGCACCAGCACCGGCTGATACCCCTGGGCGTGGTGGGATGGTTGGAGAATACGCAACCCTTCGGGGGAAACATCGTAATAAAGGCGTGGGGCAACAGCCATCGCATCCACCTCCGCTCCCGGGACACACCGGGAGAGCCTATCGGGGATAAGGATACCCTGCCCCCCTTGGCGGGACAAGGGGGGCAGGTGTAGGACAACACACCTTCCCCCTCGTGTTAGCCCCCGAATAAGGTGTCTATCAGCACCACTTGCACGAGCGTCAGCACAATGGCATTGACCAACCACCCCAACCCTGTAACCACAACAGCCCGCAGGGTGCTCTTATAGTCCAAGGCCTGGCGCACGGCGATGACCATTGCGATCCAGGTCCAGATCGTCGCCACCAGGTAAACGAGAAACCGGAAAGCAGGGACAGGGACCAGCGCCAGCACGCTTATCAGACGCGGGGTGCTGGCAAAGCCCATGACGCGCGCCAACTGCCCCCAATCGGCGTGGGTCTGCGCCTCTTTCCACAGCCGTCCCCCAATTAGGTAGTTCAGGTACGCCCACAGCCCCCATCCCAAAAGCCCCATCCCAATCCCCACAAGAAGCCCCACTACGCCCCCTTCCGTGAGCCCTCCGATCCCGGTGGCCAGGCTAGAGAGGACCACCACTACCATAGCCTGACCTGTGGCTTTAGAATCGGCCTCCACCTCCTCGTAAAGGGACGCGTCCAAACGGGCAGCACGCCACATACGATTGAGCATACCGCTGGTTCCTCCTGTGGTGGGCGGATTGTATTCCGCCCCGTTATATACCGTATCCAGTTGGACGAGGGTTTAGTTCACAAAGTGTACGACCCTTCGGCTCTCCTCCACTTCGTGGATTGTCTCTGCCAGCACCTCACAGAGGGTATCAAGGCCCCATCTGTGGGCGGCGGATACCAGAACCGTCTTCTCCCGCACGGACAGGCCTAACGCACTCACTGCGGGGGACACCTGCACAGGGGCGAGTTTATCCACCTTGTTAAGGGCCAACACCCGGGGCTTGGTGGCTAGCCCCAGGCTCTCCAGAGTTTCATCCACCACTTGAACCTGCTGCCGGGCATTGCGATGGGTTATGTCTACCACGTGCAGGAGCACGGTGGCCTCCTCCAGTTCCTCCAGGGTAGCGTGGAAAGCTGCCACAAGCGTAGGGGGCAACTTGTGAATGAAGCCCACCGTGTCCGTTAGCAGGGCGAACGTCCCATCGGGCAAAACGATGCGCCGAGTTACTGGGTCCAGGGTCGAGAAAAGGCGGTCCTCCGCACGCACAGCGGCATGGGTCAATGCATTGAACAGGGTGCTCTTGCCGGCATTGGTATAGCCGACCAAAGAGACCACAGGCAAGCCGGCAGTCCGCCGACGGGTACGCTGGACAGTCCTCTGTGCCCGCACCTCTTGAAGGGCGTTCTCCAGGCGTTGAATGCGCTTGCGGATAAGGCGACGGTCGGTCTCCAACTGGCTTTCGCCGGGCCCCCGGGTGCCGATGCCACCCCCAAGCCGCTCCAGGTGTGCCCACTG
>JANXCH010000021.1 GCA_025060295.1 Dehalococcoidia bacterium
CTCACGAGCCAAGGTGCCCAGGGCCTTCGCTATACCCTTGTTCCCTCAATCCTGCGCCCCTTGACCGATTAGCACGGGCGTAAGCCCTCGCCGCCCTTGTTCTCCTGCTATGATGGAAAGGGAGCCTCTGCGGGCGACACACCACACCCCCGCACGCCAGGCGGTGGCCCATCGCCACCGACACGATGCCCTCCCGCGCCATCCTGCGCACCCTGGAGGGGGCGGCCTCCTGCCGCACCCTGCGGGAGAGCCTTGCCCTTCCTGGCCTCCAGCGGGCCACCCTCCCCGACTCCGCCCTCCCCTTGGTGCTGGCCTACCTCTGGCATGCCATCCAGCGTCCCCTCGTGCTGGTCGTCCCCACGCCCGAGGACGCCCGCCGCCTGGGTGATGACCTCGCCCTCCTTGTAGGGACGGAGGCCCTGGCTCCCTTCCCCGAGACCGAAGCCCTTCCCTACGAGCGCCTGGCCGTAGACGAGCGCACTGTCCAGCGTCGCCTGGCCACCCTCCACGCCCTCCTCAGGGGGGGCACGCCCCCTCCCCTCGTGGTCGCCTCTGCCCAGGCGCTCCTCCATCGTCTTCCCCCGCGGGACGCTTTCGCCACCGCCCCCTTCCTCCTGCGCCCGGGGATGGACTACGCCCCCGAGGCGTTGGCCCGTCGCCTGGTGGCCCTGGGTTACCAGAGCGTCGCCACCGTGGAGGGCCCCGGTACCTTTAGCCGTCGGGGGGGCATTCTGGACATCTTCCCGCCGGGCGCACCCGCCCCCGTGCGTCTGGACTTCTTCGGCAACACCATTGAGACCCTGCGCACCTTTGACCCCCTCACCCAGCGCTCCACCGGCCCCTGCGAGGCGGTAGAGGTCATCCCCGCCCGGGAGGTGCTCCCCGCCCTGGTGGACACCACTTCTGCCCAAACCCTCCTGCGCTCCCTGGATGCCGACGACGCCTCCCCCGCCCTGGAGCGCATCCGGGATGACCTGTCCCGCCTCTTTGCAGGGGAGTCCATCCCCGAAGCGGGCCTCTACGCCGGCTTCTTTAACCCCCATGCTGTAATGCACTACCTGCCTCCGCAGGCTGTGCTGGTGGTCTTGCGTCCCCATCGGGTGGCGGAGTCGGCCCTGGCGTGGGAGGCCCAGGCCGAGGCCCTGCGGGAGCGCCGCCAGGCCCAGGGGGACATCCCCCCCGCCTTTCCTCGGCCCCACCTGCAGTGGGAGGAGGTGCGCCCCCTGCTGGACGCCTTCCCCACGCGCCTGCACCTGGATCCCTGGGGGGCTGACCAGCCCGAGAACCGCCCCTTCCTGCTGGCCCCCACCGAGTTCTCTCTGCCTCCTGCCTTCGCCGGCAAACTAGACGCCTTCCTGCGCTGGCTCCAGGAGCATCGCCAGCAGGGAGGGCGCACCGTCCTTGTTACTCACCACACCCAGCGCCTGGCCACGCTCCTGGTGGAGCAGGGCATCGCCCCCCGTACCGAAGGGGATATGCCTCTTGCTTCTGGCGAGGTGCTCCTTGTGAGCGGGGCGTTGTCGGAGGGGGTGGGCGTGGCCGTGCCCGAAGGGGCTTTGGTCGTCCTGACCGATAGGGAACTGTTCGGTGTGGTGAAGCGCGCCCGCCTGGGGCGCACCCCGCCCCCTCCATCCCCCCGCAGGGCCGAGGCTCTCCTGGCCGACATCACCCCCGGGCGGTATGTGGTGCACGCCGAATATGGCATCGGGCGCTTCCTGGGCATCCAGCGCCGCCAGGTGGGGGAGGCGACGCGGGACTACCTGGTGCTGGAATACGCCGAGGGGGCACGGCTGTTCGTGCCGGTGGAGCAGATAGACCAGGTCTCCCCCTACTATGCCCCCACGGATCAGCCCCCGCCTCTCTCCCGTTTGGGGAGCCCCGAATGGGCACACACCAAACAGCGCGTCCGGTCGGCCGTGCGGGAGATGGCCAAGGAGTTGCTGGACCTGTATGCCGCCCGTCAGGTGGTGCCGGGGCACGCCTTCAGCCCCGATACCCCCTGGCAACGGCAACTGGAGGACGCCTTCCCCTATGTGGAGACACCCGACCAACTGGCTGCCATTGAGGAGACCAAGCGGGATATGGAAACCCCCCGCCCCATGGACCGGCTGATCTGCGGGGATGTGGGCTTCGGCAAGACAGAGGTGGCGGTGCGCGCCGCCTTCAAGGCCATTATGGACGGCAAGCAGGTGGCCGTGCTGGTGCCCACCACCATCCTAGCCCAGCAGCACTACGAGACCTTCCGCGAGCGCTACTCCCCCTTCCCCGTGCGCATCGCCATGTTGAGCCGTCTGACACCCCCTGAGGAGCAGAAGCGCATCCTGGAGGGCTTGGCCCGAGGGGAGATTGACCTGGTCATCGGCACCCATCGCCTGTTGAGCAAGGATGTCCGCTTCAAAGACCTGGGCCTGGTAGTGATAGACGACGAGCACCGCTTCGGTGTGGCTCATAAGGAGCGCCTGAAGCGCCTGCGCACCCAGGTGGATGTGCTCACTATGACAGCCACGCCGATCCCCCGCACGTTGGGCATGGCTCTGGGGGGGCTGCGGGCGGTGAGCCTGATACGCACCCCACCCGAGATGCGCCAGCCGGTGAAGACCTTTGTCTCGGAATACAGCGACGACCTGGTGAGGGAGGCTATCCTGCGGGAACTGGCCCGCAACGGGCAGGTATTCTACCTGCACAACCGCATTCGAGACATCCACGCCGTAGCCCGTCGCCTGGGGAACCTGGTGCCCCAGGCCCGCATCGCCGTCGCCCACGGGCGCATGGCCAAAGAGGCGCTGGGGGAGGCGGTGGAGCGCTTCCGCCGAGGGGATGTGGACATCCTGGTGTGCACCACCATCATTGAGGCGGGGCTGGACCTGCCCAACGCCAACACCATTATTGTGGAGCGCGCCCACCTGTTGGGGCTGGCCCAGATGCACCAGTTGCGGGGGCGAGTGGGGCGTGGGGGCCAACAGGCCTATGCCTACTTCCTGGTGCCTAAGGGGGTGCGCCTCACCCCCGAGGCCGAGGCGCGCCTGAAGGCCATCCTCTCCGCCAGCGAACTGGGGGCGGGCTTCCGCATCGCCATGAAGGACCTGGAGATCCGGGGAGCGGGCAACCTCCTGGGCCCCCAGCAGAGTGGGCACATCTACGCCGTCGGGTGGGACCTGTACCTGCGCATGCTGCAGGAAGCGGTGGAGGAACTGAAGGCTAAAGGCGAAGGGAGGCCCTGGACGCCTGAGGAGTCGCCCCTGGCTCCCCGCCCCCAGGTGACCATAGACCTTCCCCTCTCCGCCTACCTCCCCCACACCTATGTGCCCGACCAGACCCAGCGGGTTGCCCTGTATCAGCGGATGGCGGAAGTGACCACCCTGGACGGGGTGCGCGACCTGGAGGAGGAGCTGAACGACCGCTTCGGCCCCCTCCCTGCGGAGGTGCAGAACCTCCTGCAGGTGCTCCGTTGGCGCGCTTTGGCCCTGCAGGCGGGTGTGCACAGCATCGCAAAAGAGGGGGATGAGATTGTGCTCCGCCTGCGGGAGCCCGTGGGGGGGGCGCGCCCCGCCCTGGAGAAGCGCCTTGCGCCTGTGGCGCGGGTGGGGCCGGAAACGGTGCGCCTGCCTTTGCGGGGGCGCTGGGAGGCCAGTCTCACCTGGGTGTTGGAGCGCCTGGCGACCTTCCGCCAAGAGGTGTTGGCCCTGGCGGGGGCTGGACCCCCTACACCCCCGCCCAAGGGGGCTATTCCACGCCCACCACCTCGGCCCCCTGGGGCCAGGGGCGGGTAATCTGCACCGTGGCGCTCACCCCCGCCTTGTGGGCCATATCCAGCATCTCGTAGCCGATGGTCATCTCCCGCCCGCGGGTGAGGGCGACAATGCTAGACCCCGCCCCCGATAGGAACACTCCCAACGCCCCCGCGTCCAATGCCGCCTTGAAGATAAGGGGCATGGCGGGGAACAGGGCCTGACGCGCCGGCTGGTGGAGGCGGTCCTGGGTGGCCAAAGCCAGGTCGTCCCAGCGGCGGCTGTGCAGAGCGTTGACCAGCAAAGCCACCCGCCCCAGGTTGAACACGGCGTCGGGGCGGCTGACCTGGGGCGGGAGCACCGCCCGCGCCTGCTGGGTGGGCATGGGCTGATCGGGAATGAGCACTACCACCCGTAGGTCGGGGGCAAGGGGCACCGCCGCTGTATGCAGACGCCCCTCCGCCTGCACCACGATTTGACAGCCCCCCAGCAGGGCAGGGGCCACATTATCGGGATGTCCTTCTATCTCGGTGGCCATCTCCAGGAGCGTTGGGATATCCAGAGGGTTGCCCATCAGGGCGTTGGCAGCCACCAGCCCCCCTACGATGGCTGCACTGCTGGAGCCCAGCCCGCGCGCTAGGGGGATGAAGTTGCGGCAGGTAAGGGCGAGGGGGGGTATGGGATGTCCTGCCCGCTGGAAGGCCCTCTGCACCGCCTGGTAGACCAGGTTCTCCGGCCCGGCGGGGAGGGTGTCCGCCCCCTCGCCAGTGATAATCACCCCACTCCGCCCCGTCTCCAGGCGCACCAGGTTGAACAGTTCCAGGGCCATTCCCAGGCAGTCAAAGCCCGGCCCCAAGTTAGCGGTGGTGGCCGGCACGCGGACCTCTACCCGGCGTTTGAGCATCGGGGCCTCCTGTGGTTTCCTACCTTATCTCAGGCGGGATGGAGCCTCCCCCAGGGGTGAGGATGGGAGTGCCGCACGGCGTTGACAATCCTTTCCGCGACGCCTCACGGTGCCTGGTGGTGTCCAAGGGGTAATGGTGAGTGCGTCTTCTGTGCTGAGAGTATAGCAGGAGACCCGTTAGGGACGGCGCAGGAGAGACCAGGCCAGAAGGCCCAGGGCGTTCAGGAGGGTGTGGGCCACCACCGGCCCCGCCAAGGTCCCCGTACCCCAGCGCAGGCCCCCTAGGAGCAATCCCCCCAGGAAGGTGCCTCCCAGGCCCCCCGCCCACTGCCACACCAGGGGCCCCAGGCCGTGCACCTCGTGGGCACGCAGGCGCACCAGAATAGGCCCGATGTGCCACAGGGCGAAGGCTCCCGCGCTGAATAGAAGGGCGTGCAAGGGTGAAAGGCGTTGGGCCACCAGCCCAAACACCACGCCCCGGAAGGCCACCTCTTCAAAGAGGGCGGTGCCGAGGGGGATGCGCAGGAGCACGTGGTAGGCCAGGGAGGCGGGACTAGAGGGGGCATCGGGAGGGGCGAAGGACTGGGCAGGCCCCGGGAGGCGGGGGAGCAGGAACGCCCCCACCAGGGCGGGAAGGCCAAGGACAAGCCCCACCAGGGCACCCCATCCCAGACTGGCCCCCAGCCCTTTACCGCTCCATCCCATCCCCTCCCAGGACAGTCCCAGCCCCCAGCGGGCCACCCCCATCAGGAGGAGCCCCACCCCCAAGTTCAAGGGGACATACACCCGCTCGTGGAGGCGTCCCGCAAAAAAGGGCAGGAGGTTATACCCCACCAGGAAGAGGGCTATTGCAAGGGGCCACAGCATTCGTGCCCTCCCCCTGCCTGCACGCCCCCCGTGGGGGCCTGGCCGGGGGTGTGCTAATAAGTGGAGGCAAAGTCCCCCAACTTACCCGTGACCAGGAAGATGACCCGCTCGCCGATGTTGGTGGCGCGGTCAGCGGTGCGCTCCAAGTTGTGGGCTACCCACAACAGGTAAGTAGCCCGCTGAATGGTCTTGGGGTCCTGAATCATAAAAGTCAGCAACTCCCGGTAGACCTGGTCGTAGAGGGCGTCCACCTCGTCGTCGTCCTTGCACACCTGGATGGCCTTGTCCACATCCCTCTGCACCAGGGCATCCAGGCTGTCGCGCATCATGCGGGTGGCCCGCTCTGCCATGCGGGGGATGTCAATGAGGGGTTTGATGGGGGGATCCTCCCCCATCATCAGGCTGATCTTGGCGATGCCCTCGGCGTAGTCGCCCATGCGCTCCAGTTCATTACAAATGTACAGGATGGCCACGATGGTGCGCAGGTCGCGGGCCATGGGCTGTTGGGTCGCGATGAGGTCGATGCATCGCTCCTCAATCTCGTAGCGCTTCTGGTCAATCAGGGTATCGCCCTCAATGATGCGGCGGGAGGTCTCCAAGTCGCGGCGCTTCAAGGCGTCCACGGCCTTCAGGAGGGCCTTCTCCACCATACTGCCCAAGGTCAGGACGTCGTCCTGCAGGGCCTGCAAAAGGCGTTGGAAATCGGTGCGATATCCTAAAGTCATGGCCCCCCCTAGCCGAACCGCCCGGTGATATAGTCCTCGGTGCGCCGATCCTTGGGGTTGGTGAAGATTTGGCGTGTGGGGCCGAACTCCACCAGGAACCCCGCCCGATCCTCCCCCGCCAGCAGGAAGGCCGTCCAGTCGGAGACGCGCGCCGCCTGCTGCATGTTGTGGGTAACGATAAGGATAGTATAGGTGCGGGCGAGGGTGCGAATCAACTCCTCAATGGCCAGGGTAGCGGCGGGGTCCAGGGAGGAGGTCGGCTCGTCCATCAGGAGCACCTCGGGCTCCACGGCCAGGGCGCGGGCGATGCACAGGCGCTGTTGCTGACCGCCCGAGAGGGCCAAGGCGCTCTTATGGAGGCGGTCCTTCACCTCGTCCCACAGGGCCGCCTGGCGCAAACTCCGCTCCACAGCCTCGGCGATGTTGCCCTTGTAGCCGTTGATGCGCAGGCCGAAGGCCACATTCTCAAAGATGGACTTGGGGAAGGGGTTGGGCTTCTGGAACACCATCCCGATGCGGGCGCGCACCTCGGTGGGGTCGATGTGGCGGTCGTAGATGTCTATCCCCTGGAACAGCACCTTCCCCTCCACCCGTGCCCCGGGGATGAGGTCGTTCATACGGTTGAAGCAGCGGATGAGGGTGCTCTTTCCACACCCCGAGGGGCCGATGATGGCCGTAACCTGCCGTGCGGGCACCCCCATCGTGATGTCCTTGAGGGCCTGGGTTTTGCCATACCACACCCGCAGGTTGCGGGTCTCCAGGGCGTAGGTGACGTCCCTTTGGGTGGCAGGGGGAGTAGTTGTGGTGGTCATATGCGTCCTCGTCGTGCGGTTACCATTCGGCTTTGCGCTGGTAGCGGTTGCGCAGCCAGATGGCGATGGAGTTCATCAGGAGAAGCACCGCCAACAGCACGATGATGCCGGCGGCGGCGATGAGGCGGAAGCCCTCCTGGGGGCGGGTCGTCCAGTTGAAGATCTGGATGGGCAGGACGGTGAAGGGGTCCATGGGGGTCTTGGGCACGAAGGCCACGAAGGTGAGGGCCCCGATGATGATGAGGGGTGCGGCCTCGCCGATGGCACGGGAGAGGGCCAGAACCACGCCCGTCAGGATGCCGGGCAGGGCGGTGGGGAGCACCACCTTGGATACCGTTTGCCAGCGGCTGGCCCCCAAGGCATAGGAGGCGTGGCGCAAGGAGTCGGGCACGGCCCGCAGGGCCTCCCGCGCCGCCACCACCACCGTGGGGAGCACCAACAGCCCCACCGTCAGGGCCCCCGCCAGCACCCCCCGTCCCAACTCCATGCCCCGCACGAACAGGGCCAACCCCAGCAGGCCATACACAATGCCGGGTACCCCCGCCAGGTTGGCGATGTTCAGGTTGATCAGGCGGGTGAACCAGTGGTTGGGGGCATACTCGGAGAGCCAGACGGCTGTCCCCACCCCCAGGGGCACTGTCAGGGCGGCGGTGAGGACCATCAGCCACGCCGTCCCCGCCAGGGCGGACTTGATGCCCGCCCGCTCAGGGAAGCGGGACGGGTAGCTGTTCAGAAACTGCCAGTCCAGATGGGGCAGGCCGGTGACCAGCACATCCACCAACAGCACCACCAAAGCCAGCAAGCCGATAACCACGGCCGAGAGGGCCAACCCCTGGAAGAAGACCCCAAAAGCCTGCGACACCAGACTGCGCCGGCGCGTCAAGGATACCGTTAGCGGTAATCTTGCCTCCATCGGCTCACCACCCAGATGCCGAGTGCGTTAAAGACGAAGGTCATAGCGAACAGGGCCGTGCCCACGGCGAACAGGGTGCGATACTCCAGGCTCCCATAGGGCACATCCCCCAGCCCCACCTGCACCATGTAGGCCGTCATGGTCTGGACGCCCTCCAAGGGGTTGAAGGTGAGGTTGGGCTGTCCCCCGGCGGCGATGGCCACGATCATGGTCTCCCCCAGGGCGCGGGCGATGGCCAAAAGCACCGCCGCCACGATGCCCGACAGGGCCGCCGGGATGACCACCCGCAGGGCGACCTGATGACGGCGGGCGCCCAGGGCATAGCCCGCCTCCCGCAGGGCACGGGGCACTGCCAGCATGGCATCCTCGCTGAGCGACGAGACCATGGGCAAAATCATGATGCCCATCACCAGCCCCGCCGACAAGGCGTTGAGGATGGGCATATCGGGGAAAAACCACGCCCGCAACAGGGGGGACACAAAGGTTAGGGCGAAGTAGCCATACACCACGGTGGGGATGCCCGCCAGCACCTCCAGGGTGGGCTTCAGCACCCGTCGCACCCGGTCGGGGGCATATTCGGCCAGATAAGTGGCGATCAGGAGGCCCAGAGGCACGGCCACCCCCATTGCGAGCAGGGTGGTCAACAGCGTCCCCGCCGCCAGGGGCAGGATGCCGAAGTGCTGGCTTTCAAAGAGGGGTGTCCATTCCCGTTCCGTCAGGAAGCGGATGATGGAGACCTCGCGGAAGAACTGGATGGCATCGGCCAACAGGGCGTAGAGGATGCCTGCGGTAACCAGGATAGTGGCGATGCCGCAGGCGAGAAGGGAGAGGCCGAAGCCCTGGTCGATCACACGGCGGATGCCCCGGCGTCGCCGGGACATCCGCCAAGTGCTCAGAGTGGGGCGAACCTCTGTAGCCATCTACCTTAGATTACTCGCGGGCGAGGATGTCTTCAATACGCACCCCCACCTGGGCTCCGCCCGCGAAGATAGAGCCCGTCTTGCGCTGGATGAAGCGGTTGAGGGCCAACTCGTAAGCCCGAGGAGGCAGGGGGATGTAGCCCACCTGGCGGACCAGTTTGGGAGCCTCCTGCAGGTAGAAGCGCACGAAGGCATCCACCTCCGGCCGCTGGGTAGACTTGAGGGACACATAGATGAACAGGGGGCGGGAGAGGGGCTGATACTGCCCCGTCATCACGGTCTCCATCGTGGGGAACACGCACCCGCGCCCGCCGTCCACAGCCAGGGCCTTCAGTTTATCCTTGTTCTCCTCGTAGTAGGCCAGGCCGAAGTACCCCAGGGCGAAGCGGCTCCCCGACACACCCTGCACCAGCACGTTGTCGTCCTCGCTGGCGGTGTAGTCGCCCCGGGAGGAGCGGGCGCGTCCCACGATGGCCTCGGTGAAGTAGTCAAAGGTGCCCGAGTCGGTGCCCGCCCCGAACAGTTGCAGCGGGAAGTCGGGCCACTTGGGGTTGACCTGGTTCCAGCGGGTGATGACCCCCTGGGCGGCCGGCTCCCAGATCTTCTTCAGTTCAGCCACGGTGATGCAGTCCACCCAGTTGTTGCGGGGATTCACCACCACCGTCAAACCGTCAAAGGCCACGGGCAGTTCAATCCACTCAATGTTGTTCTGCTTGGCGGCGTCCATCTCGCGGGTGGTGATGGGGCGGGAGGCGTTGGAGATGTCCGTCTCGCCAGCGGTGAAGCGCTTGAACCCACCACCCGTTCCAGAGATGCCCACCGTTACCTTCACACCAGGATAGCGCTTCTGGAACTCCTCGGCCACCGCCTCGGTGATGGGGAACACGGTGCTGGAGCCGTCAATCTCGATACGGCCCGTGAGGGTTCCGGGCGGGGGCAGGCCAGGGGTCGTGTGTGCGGGGGTTGGGGTCGGAGCAGGGGTGGGGGTGGCACGCACGACGGGTGTGGGGGTGGGAGTGGGAGCGGGTGTAGGGGTGGGAATGGGGGTTGGTGTGGGGATCACAGCCTGGGCAGGCGGGGGTG
>JANXCH010000022.1 GCA_025060295.1 Dehalococcoidia bacterium
GGGCGTCGGTGGTGCTGACGCCTTTCCTGCGCCTTACCCATATCACCAATACGGGGAGCGCCTTCGGCCTGTTCCAGGGGTATACCCTTTTCCTTATCGTGGCATCGGTGGTGGGGTTGGTGGTGCTCATCCTGTTCTACAGGCAGAACCGTAATGCCCATCCCCTTGTACGCCTATGTATCGGGCTGATGGTGGGCGGGGCGTTGGGCAACCTGATAGATCGGGTGCGCCTGGGGTATGTGGTGGACTTTGTGGACCTGGGGTGGTGGCCGGTGTTCAACTTGGCGGACTCGGCCATTGTGGTGGGCATCAGCGGGTTGGTGGTGGCCTTCCTGGCGGCCCAGAGTCGAGGGCATCGGCGAGTGGTGGTGCGCCCCCTGCCTCCCCAGCGCTTCCGTCGGCCGCCGTCGGAGGTGGGGTGCTAGTGGCCTCGGCATCCCAGGAATTGGTTTTTGTGGTGGAGGTGGGGGGAATACGCCTGGATCGCTGGCTGGCCCAGCACGCCCCTGGGGGTCTTTCCCGCTCCCGCCTGCAGGCTCTCATCACCCAAGGGTATGTGCAGGTCAACGGCCAGCCCGCCGAACCCGCCTATAAGGTGCGCCCGGGCGACCGCATTGTGCTGACTGTTCCCCCACCCGAGCCGGTGGCGCTGGTGCCTCGGCCCCTGCCTCTGCGCATTCTGTATGAGGATGCGGATATTCTGGTGGTGGACAAGCCCCCCGGGATGCCGGTGCACCCCGGCCCCGGCCACGCCCAGGATACTCTGGTGAACGCTCTGTTGGCGCAGGTGAAGAACCTGTCAGGGATTGGGGGGGCTCTGCGCCCAGGGATTGTGCACCGCCTGGACAAGGATACCTCGGGCCTGCTGTTGGTAGCCAAGAACGATACGGCCCACCAGGCCCTGGCCCATCAGATACAGGAGCGTCGCCTCCACAAAGGGTATCTGGCGCTAGTGTGGGGTGTGCCGTATCCGCCGGAGGGGACGGTGGACGCCCCTATCGCCCGCTCGCCACGGGACCGGAAGCGGATGGCTGTGGTGCCCGGGGGACGCCCGGCGCGCACGCGCTACCGCGTGGTACGCCCCTTTGGCGAATGTGCGTTGGTGGAGGTGTGGCCCGAGACGGGGCGCACGCACCAGGTGCGGGTGCATATGCAGGCCATTGGTCATCCCCTGGTGGGCGATCCCTTATATAGCCGTCGGCGCACGCATCTGCTGGGGCGACAGTTCCTGCACGCCGCTATACTCGGTTTTGCGCACCCGCGCACGGGGGAGTGGATGACTTTTCACAGCCCCCTGCCCGCCGACCTGCAAAGGGTGGTGGCTGCCTTGGAACGGGGGGAACGGCTGTAGGCTGGTGTAAAGGGGGACGGGAGCGGGAGGGAGTCGAACCCACTGCCCGCCAACGGCGGGCCTGCGGTTTTGAAGACCGCGAGGGCCACCGGGCCCCATCCACTCCCGTCTGGTGATTAGGAAGGAGTGGAGAGCACAGCCTCCAGACGCCGACGCAGGGTGGCCTTGGGCACGGCACCGACGATTTGGTCGACGGCTTTGCCGCCCTTGAAGATGATCAGGGTGGGGATGGCGCGGATGCCGTAGCGTACAGGGATCTCGTGATTGGCGTCCACATCCATCTTGGCCACCTTGACCCGTCCGTCATACTCGCGGGCCAGTTCCTCCACGAAGGGGGCGATCATCTTGCAGGGGCCGCACCACTCGGCCCAGAAATCTACCAGCACCGGGGTGGTGGCCTCCAGAACCTCTTGGGCAAAGGTGGCATCGGTTACGGTGATCGGCTTGCTCATGCTCCCCCCTGGGGTCCCTTCGGGTGGTTGGACGAAGCGAAGGGTGTCGTTCTTAGCATAGGGCGTAGGGGTATGGGGCGTCAAGGGAGAAAATAAAGCATGCTAGGGGAGGCCGGCGACGATCCCCAGGGCCCATACCACACCCGCCCCCACCAGGGGCCCCCAAAGGTTGTCATCGGGGGGAGGGGAGAGGGCTTCTCCCAGGGTGGCTACCCCCGCAGCGATTAGGCCCACCCACCATGGCACACCCCACCCCAACACGGTAAGGGTGGCGAGAGCCACACCCGCTCCCAGAAGGTAGGCCAGGCTCCCCTCCAGGGTTTTGCCCCTGGGGAGGGGGTGTCGGCCCCAAAGGGTGCCCACGACCCCTGCCAAGGGGTCGCCCCAGGCCTGCACTAAGATGCCCAGGCGGGCGGCCTGGGGTCCGAATAGGAGCACGGCCCCCAGGGAACCCCACGCCAACATGGAGGCCCCCGTAACCCGCTGGGTTTCAGAGGGTTTGAGCAGGGGGCGCAGCCAGCGGGAGAGGATGCGTCCCAGCCTGGGGTTGCGCAGGCGGAGCAATTCCGTGGCCACCGCCAGGGCCGATAGGCCCCCCAGCAGTCCCACCGTCCATGCCCAGGGCAAGAGGGTTGTTCCCGCCAGAACTGTGCCCGCACCCAGGTGGAAGAGGCGTCGCCAGGGGAGCAGGGGGAGGTGTGTCATAGTGTTAGCGTATCCTCTTGTCCCTGGGGAGGGGAAGGGCGCTAGCCTTTTGCACACGAAGTAAGCATGTTATCCTAACCTAAGAGACACGGATGGAAACGCCGATGACACTGGCACGCTCCGCCTCGGCAAGGGGGGTTTTGCGGGGGGGAGAGGCAGCCCTGGGGCTGGGGTTGGCTCTGGTGACCACAGGGGTGGTTGTGGGAGGGGTTGTGCTGCTGGGGGGGGAGGGGGCGGTCTCCCTCCCCCTTTTTCTGGGGCTGACCGTGTTCCAGGAGGCAAGCCTGCTGTGCATCGCCTTAGGGGTGGGGCGCAGCCGCGGGGTGGCGTGGGAGGCGCTGGGAATGCGCCTCCCCGTGCGGGGGGGAGTTCTACTGTGGGCGGCCCTGGCGCCTTTGGGTATCCTGGCCTTCACGGGGCTATACACCCTTGTGATGCAGAGGTTGGGCTTTGCCGACCTGCTGCCCCCGCAGATGCCGGCGGTCTTGCGGGAGGGTGAGGGCCTTTTCGCCCTCTTGACAGTGGGTGTGGTGGTTCTCCTAGCCCCACTGGCGGAGGAGATATTCTTTCGGGGGTTTCTGCTGACAGCCCTTACCCCGCGCTTCACCCGTGGGGGGGCTCTGGTGGTGTCTTCCCTTGTGTTTGCAGTTCTGCACGGAGCGCCGGGGTTGATGGTGCCCGTGTTCTTTGCGGGGTTAGTGTTGGGGGTGCTGTTCCTGCGGAGCGGTTCCCTCCTGCCGCCGCTGATGGCCCATGCCCTGCAGAACGCTCTGGCCTATGCCTTCGGACGGTGAGGGGGTATGGGCGCCCAACGCATCACCGATGCCTTGCTTTCCGCCGTGCGCCGCAGAGGGTTGGGGCTTATCGCCTATGTGATGGCGGGCCATCCCCAGGTGGGGTCCACGGTGGCTCTGATCCCTGCGCTGGCCGAGGCAGGGGCGGATGTGGTGGAGGTGGGGGTCCCCTTCAGCGACCCTGTGGCCGAAGGGCCGGTGATTCAGAAGGCAACCTTTTCCGCTTTGCAGAGGGGTGTCACTTTGCCCCTGTGTCTGGACATGGTCCGCACGGTGCGCTGTGCCGGATGCACCGTGCCCGTGCTCCTGATGGGCTACTATAACCCCTTCCTGGCCTATGGTGTGGAGCGGTGTGTGCGGGACGCTGCACAAGCGGGGGTAGATGGGTTGATTGTGGCGGACTTGCCCCCCGAGGAGGCGGGGCCTCTACGGGAGGTGTGCGTGGCCTATAACGTGGCGCTGGTGCCCTTGGTGGCTCCCACCAGCACCGACGAGCGTATCGCCATGGCGTGCCAAGGGGCCAGCGGGTTTGTATACTGTGTGAGTGTAACGGGGACGACAGGGGCGCGGGAGACGCTCTCTGCGGAGGTGCCGAGTCTGGTGGAGCGGGTGCGGCGGTATACACGCCTGCCGGTGGCGGTGGGGTTCGGCATCTCGCGGCCGGAGCATCTGGGTGCGCTGCGGGGGGTAGCGGACGCCGCCGTGGTGGGGAGCGCTCTGGTGCAGGCTCTGGAGACGGCTCCCCTTGGGGAGGAGGTGCGGGTGGGGCGGGATGTCATCCTGCGCCTCCTGGCGGGAAGGGATGCCCCGCGTCCAGTGGACAGGAGGCCACCGTGAAGCCTGTGGTGTGCCGCGGCATTCGGGGCGCCACCACCGCCTCGGCCAACACCCGGGAGGCGATTCTGGAGGCGACTAAGGAACTGCTCCAGGCCCTGGTGGCGGCCAATAGTCTTGACACCCAAGATATCGCCACTGCTATATTTACTACAACAACTGACCTGAACGCCGAGTTCCCGGCGGTGGCGGCCCGGCAAATGGGGTGGGAGATGGTGCCCCTGCTGTGCGCCCACGAGATGCAGGTGCCCGACGGCTTGCCCCGCTGTATTCGCGTGCTCCTGTTGGTGAACACCACGAAAGGGCAAGAGGAGATACGCCATATCTACTTGCGGGAGGCGGTCAACCTGAGGCGACGAGGGATGGACGATGCTCCAGCGCGGTAACCTGGTGGCGTCCACCTTGCGCTCTCGGGGGTGGTTTGGGGATGCCCGGCTGGCACCCCTATACCGCAACCTTCGGGAGGCGTAAGGAGGACGCATGGACAAGGGAAAATTTGGGAGGTCGACGGGATGATCGTGGTCATGCAGAGGGACGCGACCGAGGAGGATATCCAACGGGTCGTGGCCGTGATTGAAAGCAAGCGTGATTTCCGCGCCCATATTTCCCGGGGCGTGGAGCGCACGGTGATCGGCATCATCGGCCAAATTTACCCAGAACTGAAGGATGAACTGGAGACCTTGCCGGGTGTGATGGAGGTTCTGCGGGTTAGCAAGCCCTACAAACTGGCCAGTAGGGAGTTTCATCCCGATGATACGGTGGTCCGGGTGGGGGATGTGGTCATCGGCACCGATGAGGTGGTGGTGATGGCCGGCCCCTGCTCGGTGGAGAGCGAACAGCAGTTGCTGGAGACGGCGGTGGCGGTGAAGGCGGCAGGGGCGCGCATTCTGCGGGGGGGGGCGTTCAAGCCCCGCACTTCGCCCTACTCCTTCCAAGGGTTGGGGGTGCAGGGCCTGCGCCTGCTGGCCAAGGCCCGGGAGGAGACGGGTTTGGCCATCATCACTGAGGTGATGACCGCTGAGGATGTGGAGTTAGTGGCCACTTATGCGGATATCCTGCAGATCGGCGCCCGCAATGTGCAGAACTTCAAACTTCTGCACGCGGTGGGGAAGGTGGACAAGCCGGTGCTCCTGAAGCGAGGATTTGCCACTACCTATGAGGAGTGGCTCCTGGCGGCCGAGTATATCCTGGCAGGAGGCAATAAACAGGTCATTTTGTGCGAGCGGGGCATCCGCACCTTTGAGACCTACACGCGCAACACCTTGGATTTGGCTGCCGTGCCAGCCATCAAGCGCTTGAGCCACCTGCCCATCATCGTGGACCCCAGCCACGGCACGGGCAAATGGCATATGGTTACGCCCATGTCCTTGGCGGCAGTGGCGGCAGGGGCGCACGGGCTCCTCATAGAGGTGCACCCCAACCCCGATCAGGCCCTAAGCGACGGCGCCCAGTCACTGACGCCCGAGAACTTCCGCAAACTCATGGAGGGGGTGCGGGCTGTGGCGAGTGCGGTGGGGAAGAAGGTGGCCCCTGCCAGCGAGGCGGTGAAGGTCTAGGCCCCCCCAGGGGATGCATGTGGGGAGTGGGGGATTTAGCCCCCACTCCCCAAGTGTTTTTCCACAACCCAGGGGGCTTGGCCCGTAGGGTCGGTGGCGATGTAGCGGATGCCGCCCCAGTAGAAGATTTTGGGGCGCGTGGGACGCTCCGGCGCAAAGGCCGAAACGCCGGGCAGGCCCTCCTCCGGGGGGAGGCCCAGGATGTCCAGCAAGGTCGGCTTGAAGTCAATGTGCTGGTAATCCACAGTGGAGATGCCGGGTGTCAGCCCAGGAGCCTTGATAAGCAAGGGCACGCGAGGCACCATACCGTTGATGGCGTCAGGGCGCTCTATACCCCATCGGGCGAGGGGGCGCACCCCTTGGTCGCTAGTAACAACGATGATGGACTGCTCGTAAAGGCCCTGCGTGCGTAGGTGCTCCAGGAATTGGCCGAGCAGAGTATCTACAAATTGGCATTGGCGCTCATAGGCGCGCATTTGGGCGGGGAGGTCATCCTCTGGGGGTGGGGGACGCCAGACGCCGTGCCGGTCAAACACATACGGCTCGTGGGGGAGGACGACGTGGATAAAGAACACGGTGCCGGGGGCGCTGGCGCTGTGCACATCGGCAAGGAAATCCTGGAAGAACTGGGGAGCAGTGAAAGCCACGGGTGCCCACAGTAGTCTGCGGACGCCCCAAAACACGCGCCCTTTGGGGATGAGGCCGTCCAGGAAGCCAATGCCCGTGGCCGCAACGATATGCATGGGATAGCGCTGGGAGAACCACCGCCTCCCTTTGCACAGCGTGTGCTCCGAGCGACAACTGAACCAGCCGTGGTATTCCACAACCCGATACCCGTTTTGATCCAGAAGGGAGAGGATGTTTTTCGGGCTCTGGAGGAAATCAGAACTGCCCTTGCACAGGGATCCCCCCATCCATCGGTTCAGGACAGAGGCTAAGCCCACAGGACAACTGGGAGTCCCGACGTTATACATCTCCCGCTGGTGCCCCCAGTGGCCAGTGAGCATGGTGGGGAAGGCGTATTCCGTGTTGCCATAGTTGCTGGTGGCGTGGATGAAGAAGACGCTATCTTGGGCCAGGACGGAGAAGTGGGGGAACCGTTCAGCGTCTATCTGCCCGTCCCGCAGGAGCACATCGCTCCCCATGCCGTCAAAGAACAGGAGGAAGACAGGCGGGGAGTGGGCCGATCGGGAGGAGGCACTTGGAGGGGGTTCCTGAGGGGGATTCCACGCCCTGCCGAAGAGGCCCATCTGCTGGGCGAAGATGCCCGTCCAGAAAAGGCTGACCACGCCGATAATGGTCAAATAGTCCCTGACAATGGCGTGCCGGTGGAGGGCGACAATGCCTCCTACTACCCCCACCGCCACGATCCACATGAGGGCCGTATAAATGGGCGTGGGAGCCAGGGATTGGGCCAGAAAGGGCACTGACTGGGGGAGTAAGCGTAAAAAGATGAGCAGGGCAAGGCCAAACCCCAGCCCGCGGAAGAGGGCCAGGGCGCGTCCCGCCCCGCAACGGCGCAGAAGGAGGCGCTCCCCGGCGAACAGGAGCATGGTCGGAACAATCTGGTAGACCACTATCAGCAAGAGGAGCGCCAAGCCGCCCAGTTGGTAGGCGATGACCCCTATGTGTATAGGCGCGCCAAAGCCCAAAGTAGCAGTGCCAAAGGACACCACCAGGCTCTGCCATACGGGAGGGAGGGGGCGGCGTTCCATCTATCCTCCCCTCCGCACGGCGCGATAGAGGATGCGTGTGGAATGGGGGAGGGGGTAGCGCTCTACGATGGTAAAGCGCTCCTCCAGGGCGCGCTCGAAGGCCTGTTGGGTATACCAGGGGTAGACATCCTCCCGCCAGCGCAGGAGCAGACGAGCGCGGGAATCCTCTTTTGGCACGAACTCGATGATGATGGTGTGGCCCACGTGCGCCAGCCAGCGCACCAGGTGTCCGAACGGCACATTGCCCTGCAGGGCTAAGTGGTGCACCAGGGCCAGGCAAAGTACCATGTCCGCCGGCCCCCGCGCGATGAGCCCCTGGCGCTCCTCCTGAGCCCATCCCCGATCGGGGGAGGGGTCCAGCACATCTATCACCAACGGCAGGATGTTGGTGGTTTTGCCCTTGACCTGTTGATAGAAGGTATCCACGGCGTGGGGGTCGGAGTCCATGCCCACCACAAGCCCCGCATATCGGCCGGCGAGGCGGCTGTAATGGCCTACATGACAGCCCAGGTCCCACACCATCCGTGGGCGGTGGGTTTGCACGGCTTGTTCCACAAAGGTCGCTTTGGCTTTTTGGGCTTCGGGATGGTAATGGCACTCCTCCTGGTAGCCGGTCCAAGGGGTGGGGGCGTGACGGGGGCGCAGATGCTCTATCCCACGGGCTAGACTGTGGAGGAGAGTCAGCACCTGCTTTCGGCGCACTCGGGGTGGGGCGTCGGTCTCGTCCGGGGTGCGGGGGGCGAACTGGCGTTCCAACCATGCCTGCAGGAGCACATGGGTGAAAGCAAAGGGGCGCATCCGCCAACGCCAGGGCAGGAGCCTGGCCATATCGGCTGGGGCGATACCCTCTAGGGAGCCCCGGAGCCAAGGCTGGAAGGGCGCGCCCGTGGACGCCTGCAGGAGAAGGGGGTTTAGAAAGAGCCGGCAGAACTGATGGTAGGCTCGCCAGGGCTGGCCGTCCTGGTAGGGTTCCAGGGAGGCTAGGTCAATCAGCACAGGACGGGTGCCCAGGAACTGGATATTGAAGGGGGTAGCATCTTTCAGGATAAAGCCCTTGGCCAGGGCACGCTGGGCGATGTCCAGAGTGCACAGGGCGGCATCTTTGAGCATGCTGAAGGGCCATTCGTAGCAAAAAGAGAGGAAGGGGATGCGGGTATGCTCTAAAACGGTGGAGGCTTGGGGGACAACATCACGTAAGCCTGGCACGTCCTCTGGGGGTATCTCCCGCCAATCCACCACAAGCCCCCGCTCCTGCAGGGCCTCGAGAAGGCCCGAGGCTTTCAGGAGGGCGAACTTCTCCGCCCCGGTGGGCAGGAAGGCGCGGAACACCCGCTCCCCGCTGACCACGACGGCTCCGTCGGGGTCGCGAAAAGAGGAGGTATGGCGCATCATACCCACAGTGGACTGGCACCCGTTGCGCGCGTGCAGAGCCTAGGGGGTTGGAGCCTGGCTGCTGCCACTGGCGACGGTCTTGCTCTTGCGGAGGAAGAGGCGCTTGATGCGCCCCCAGAAGAGACGGAGGAGGAGAAGTACCCCCGCAGCCCCACCCAACAGGGCCTGAAGAATAACCCCACCCGTGGAAGGGTCTACATAGTGGAGGGGCCCGACGATGTGCCTTACACCCATACCTATACCTAGACCCTCAAGGAGCATGGCCAACCCTCTTAGGGGTATCGGATATGCTAATACTATACCACATGGAAAGCCCCTGTGGGAGCGATGTGCCTCAGAATTTTGAGGGCAGCTGGGCGGGGTGTGGAGGCTTCCCCTCCAGCAAGGCCCGAAGGCGCAGGGCGTCGTGGACAGCGGCGGCCTCGGCGTCGTTGTTGAAGTAGGCCCAGATGGGGCGGAGCCCCGCACTCAGCGCCTGCAGGTCCCAGGCCCAGCCCCGCAGGGTTTCCTCCGTGTAGGAGCCCCAATACAATCCCCCCGTTCCGTGGAAACGCACATATAGGAAGTCCCCTGTTGCCTCCCGGGGGCTGGAAAAGCCCACCATGTCCACCAGACATAGGGCTACGCCGTGTCGGCGCAGGAGGGCATACACCTCGGGACAGAACCAAGAGGGGTGGCGAAACTCTATGGCGTGGCACATGTCGCGGGGCAGGCGGGTGAGGAAGCCCTCTAGGCGCTGGGTGTCGCGGCGCATGGTGGGGGGCAGTTGGTAGAGGATGGGCCCTAGGGCCTTCCCCAAAAAGCGCACCCGCTCCAGGAACAGGGCGAGTTCTGCGCCTCCCGCTAAACGCTTGATGTGGGTAATCCACCGGCTGGCCTTCACCGCGAAGCGGAAGCCCGAGGGCACCCCCTCCGCCCAGGAGCGCACAGCCCGCTCACTGGGCAGGCGGTAGAAGGGGGCGTTCAGTTCCACCGTGGGGAAGTGCTGGGCATAGTAGGCCAGCCATCGGCTGGGGGAAAGGTCAGAGGGGTAGAAAAGGCCCCGCCAGTGGGGATAGTGCCACCCGCTGGTGCCGATCCAAAGGGGAGGGACGCCCATGCTGGTGCCTCACACCCGTCACCCCAAGGCGGGGGGAGCCCCCAGGAAGCGGGGGAGAAGGGTGCCCAATCCATACCCCAGCAGGCCCGACAGGGTGCCCAACAGGAACACCTCCAAACCCGACCAGAAGGGGTTGCGGCGCGTCCAGCGGGTCTTGCCCGCGCCGATGGCGAAAAGGGCCAGGCCCGTGACGCCCAAAGACATGGCCAGGGCCGGTAGGCCGGTCAGGATGAAGTACGGCGTCAGGGGGATGACGGCCGCCAGGATATAGGAGAAGCCCATGGCCAGGGCATCCTTGAAGGGGCTGGCCTCCTGGGTCAGTTCGGGGCTAATGCCCAGTTCCTTCTCCAACATGGTGCGGAGCATGGCGGGCTTATCCTGGGCCAGGCGTTGGGCGCGCTCCACCGCCTGCTCAAAGGTAAACCCCTCGGCCCGGTACATCTCCACCAGTTCGGCCATCTCCTCGGCGGGGGAGCGCTCCAGTTCCTCCCGCTCCTTGGCGATTTCGGCCTCCAGCACCTCCTTCTCGGCTTTGGAGCCCAGGTAACTGCCCATAGCCATGGAGAAAGTGCCCGCCAAAGCCGAGGCCATCCCCGCCACAATGACCGGGTAACGTTCCGTGAGGGCCCCAAAGACGCCCGCCAACAGGGCCACAGTGCTGATAAGCCCATCTTGCACCCCGAACACCACCTCTCGGATGCGTGTCAGGGCAGCGATGCGCTCCTTCTCCCCACGGAGCTCCTGGCGCGCTCGCTCCATCAAACGGGCGGGAAGGGATAGGCGCCAGGGGCGCACCTCCATCAGGGAGGGAGGGGGGCCTTCCGGTTCCAGGTCTTTCAGCCCCAAGCGCTGGGCCGCCTCTTGGAAGATGCGCAGGTGGTGTTGCTCCCGTTCCCAAGCCAGGGTGAAGGTAGCCACCGCATCCTGTCGCCCCTCCTCCTGGGCCTCGCGTATCATGCGGGGATACATGGAAGCGATTTCCCGTGCCTCCTCCTTGAGGACACGGCGCAGGTTCTCCTCGGTGGTGCCGATGGCTTTCAAGGTGCGCAGGTGGCTGATGGCGTGGGCCGTCTCTGCGCCCGCTGCCTCCAGGAACACCTGGGCCACCTCGGGCTTCCCCTCCTCCAGGGCCTTCAGGGCATAGGCGGTGTAGAGGCGGTTGGCCTTGGCCTCCCCAAGGAAGGCCATCCACAGGTTCAGATCAGTTTTGCTGAAGGTGTGCGCCATAACCCCTCCCTGGGGGGAAAACTACCCGCGGCGCGTCGTGATAGATGTAGCAAAAGCGATGAGGCCTCCCACCAGGCCCACCAGAAGGAGCACCAGCACCGCCAGGGCCAAGGCCTGCCCCTCCACAACGGAGGCCAGAGTCTGCGCAGCCGTCTGGGTTGCATCGGCCAGCATAATCCCCTCCCCTAGGCGGGCAGGCGCACGGGGCAATGCCCCCGGTGCGCTACCCGCTGGTCAGACTTCTATCCAGCACTAGAAACAGGAACAGCAGGGCCAGATACACACTGGAGTAGCGATAAAGGCGGAGAGCCCGCCGAGGTGTGGGGGAGCGGTACAGGGCGAGGGCCATGCCCAGGAAAAGGATTCCCAGCACCACCGCCGCCCCCAAATAGACCACCCCGAAGAGGCGCAACGCCACGGGCAGGAGGCTCACCCCCAGCAAAATAAGGCTGTACAGGAGCACCTGAAAAGCGGCAGCCTTTTCCCCCGCCACAACGGGGAGCATGGGCACCTGGGCCGCCCGATACTCCTCCTTGGCTAGGATGGCGAGGGGCCAGAAGTGGGGGGGTGTCCAGAAGAAAACGAGGAGGAACAAAAACAAGGCGGCAGGCTCCACACGCCCCGTTACTGCCGTCCAACCGATCAGGGGGGGGAAGGCACCCGCCGCACCACCCAGCACGATGTTCTGGGGGGTGCGGCGCTTCAGCAGGAAACTGTACACCACCACATAATACACGAAGGCGATTCCAGCCAGCAGGGCGCTGATCCCATTCACCCACAGGGCGAACATGGCTAGAGAGACAGCCCCCAGGCTGATTCCGAACCAGAGGGCGTCCTGGGGTTCCACCAGGCCCGAGGGGAGGGGGCGTGCCCGCGTGCGGGCCATCTGGGCGTCCAGATCCCTGTCCAGGTAGGAGTTCAAGGCTCCTGCCCCGCCCGCACACAGGGCCCCCGCCAGCAGGGTTACCATCACCCGCTCCCACGCCACCGTGCCCCCACCTGCGGCGAGCATGCCGGCCAGGGTAGTTACCAGAAGCAGGACCAAAACATTGGGCTTGATGAGCAGGAGGAGCCCCCGCACGGTGTGCAGGGGCGCGGCCGCCCCCCAGCGGGCCTCCGGCCAGGCCAGGCCCAGCAAAAAGAAGACCCAGGTGAACAGACCCGCAGCCCCCACCAGGTGGGCCAGACGCGACCAGAGGGGCAGGAGCCACACTTTGTTTACCACGCCGAAAACCGCCTGGATAAGGGCCAGCACGCCCAAGGGGATGAGGAGGAGGCGCACCTGCCTTTCGGGGGAGCGCAGGCCTCGCCAGGTTATCCATGCCACCAGCACGCCCACCACCACTGCCGTCGCCCAATGGAGGCGGTCCACCTCCTGCAGGCGCGCTACCTCCAGGGTCTCGGGGGGGCGGTTACACAGGGGGAAGGGGACACACGCCAAAGCCGCTCCGGAGCGGGTAACATAGGCCCCTGTGAGGATCAACAGGAAGGTGGCTACCCCGAGAACCAGCAGGGCCGGCGGGGAGCTCCGTTGGCGGTTGGTCGTGTCTTCCTCCCCTCTACCCCACGGGCTGGTGCGAGCGCTGATGAAGGCCAGGGAACCCAGCAGGGCCATGGCCACGCCCGTGTGGGCCAGGGCCACACCCCCGTGCAGTTCAGTGAGAACGGTGAAAGCCCCCAGCACAATCTGCACCACCACGAGGCTCCCCGGGAGCAGAGCCAGTGCAAGGCTCCGTCGGGAGGAGGCCCAGCCGAAGGCGGTAAGGCTCATCAGCACCAGGAACACGGTGGCGCAGGCGACCGCCAAGCGGTGCAGGTACTCCAGCCAGGCGTGGATGTCGGGCGGGGGGATGATGCGCCCATAGCAAAGGGGCCAGTCGGGGCATCCGAGACCAGAGCCGGTGACCCGCACGATACCTCCCATGACGGTGGCCAGCAGAAAACTGCCCAGGGCACAGCGGGCCCAAAGGGGGAAAACCCTCCGGCTCCACCCCTGAAGCCTTGCCCCAAAAGTGGGGGCAACTTGGCGGACTGTGCTTCCCATCGCCCTTATTGTAGAGGATGCGATGGTCAAGAAGACAGGAGTGCGTAGACGACCACCCCGATCAGGACCAGGAGGGGGATGCCGACTAGCACCATCTCCCCCAAAGGAGCCGGGCTGCCCGCACCTGAGGACGAAGGCGAGCGCCCCACGCGCCAGGTGTGAAGGAGGAGCGCCCCATAGCCTGCCAAGATCAGAGCCATGCCGATACCCAGGATGCCCAACGACAACGGGCGGGGGAGCGCGAGGGGGCTCGTGGCCCAGGCAGGACGCTGGGTCGCCAGCAGGCCCGCCAGCACACCCACCACAGCGCTCAACACGGCGATAGCCCCCAGCATCAGGGGCGAGCGATAGCGCACGGGATGGCTCCTTTTGTGCCCCGTTCTGCGGGGGCCTGACGGGAGTGCAAGGGCTTTCCTTTCTATTCTACCCTTTGGAAGGTGTCGTGGCGTGGGGTGTCAGGATGGGGGGATGGCGAACACCACCACAAGGGTGGTGTCCGCAAGCAGGGTAGTGCGCCACACCAGCCACGGGCCCTGGCGCTGGGTGGGGGAGGGGGTGGCAAGGACAAGGTCCGCCCCCGGCGGCAGGCGCACCGCCACCGTGACCTGGTCATCGTCCACACCGGGCTGTTTCTGCACGAGGAGGCGGTAGACATATCTCCCCCCGCCCAACGGCCGCACCACTTGCGGGGCGAGGCGATAGGAAAGGGGGACGGTGACAATGGTGCCCGATTCCACCGTCAGGTAGCCCCCTACCTCGGTA